>JAJYOO010000036.1 GCA_021796155.1 Chloroflexota bacterium | reverse complement strand
CCGGTTGCAAATGATCCCATTGAAGATGTGTCGTGATGGCCGAATTACGCTGCGTTAACTTCGCAAGTTCGCCCTGGCTCTGTTCGATCATCAGGGTTATCTCGCGCAAAGCGCGCTGCGTTTCTTCCAGTTCGGTCGCGACATCCAAATCCTTGGCTAGTACTTTTTCCTCGCTCATGTTATCCCATTCAACCTTCAGATTTAAAATCCGAGTGCTTCAACTGCACCCAGCCATGTTTCAAAGCGTAGACTACTGCCTGCGTTCGATCTTCGACTCCGAACTTTCTCAATATCGAAGTGACATGATTCTTGACGGTCTGATGGCTAATGCCAAGCAGGCTGGCAATTTCCTTGTTACTCAAGCCGCGCACCACACATTCGAGCACTTCCATTTCGCGGTCTGATAATGGATGGAACGGACTGCCCGGTTCGCTGTATGAACGCCGCGCACCTTCAATTTGTTCTTCAATCCACGTCTGCAACTCACGGCGCGTCATGGCTTTTGAGTCGAACACATACTTTCCGCCTGCCACATCGCGGACGATCCGCATCAGATTCTTGGGTTCGATATCTTTGGCGCAATAAGCCGCCGCGCCCGCCATCGCCGCGTGAAGCGCCTGCTCGATATCATCGTATCCAGTCATTAGCACAATGCGGCTCGTCAATTTTTCCTGAGTGACCTGGTAAGTGACCTGCTGACCATTCATTCCCGGCAGGTTGACGTCCAGCAATGTGACCGTTGGTTTCAAAGAGCGGATCAAATCAAGCGCCTGATCGCCGCTGGAAGCCTGGCCCAGCACTTTCATGTCCGGTTCGAGCGAAAGCGAATCCGAAACACCCTGTCGAAATAGCGGGTGGTCGTCAATAATAAGGAGAGTTATTTTATTCATTATGGGCCTAGTCACTCTGTCTGACGGGATACTGCGCAGATATATATCTCAATTTTAACCGATTATAGACATGCTTACAAAATCATCATGGTTCGGTAACAAAAACTCTAAGGATTATTCCAACGGTAGACGGTCATATTCTGTTCGCCGATTTCCGGAGCGAACTTCCCCCCGCTGGTGAAGACGGGCACAGCCTCACGCGTCAGCTCTGGATAAAAAGCCGGGAACGCGATTAAATAGTTTGCGCCTCTCTGATTAAGAAACTCCGCCAAACGCGATTCGTCGCGCATAAATGGCACGACTTCCGGCGAAACCAACCCGGCGAGGTCAATCAGCGGATGGTGGTCGAAATATCCTAGCGCGCCGATGTCGTGCGCGGCAATGACGGCATTTGGAGGCAGATTGGAAGCGACCCATTTCGCCGTCTCCACCATCTCAGACTCGATCAAGCCAACGTCCTCGCCGTAAGACCGCGCTCCAAGCACGAGAAATAAAGCTGACACCATTATCAGACTCAATTGCCATGCGGTCTGAACAAACCAATGATACCTTTCAAAAAGATTCGATTTCCAAAATTCGAGAATTGCAAGCAAGCCAAACAAAAAGAAGATTGGCATGGCCGGCATAAGATAACGTCCATGCTGGTAGGCTGGCAAGCGAAGAATATACAAAAGCAAATAACCACCGCACCAAAGCATCGCAGCGATTGTCGGCCACGCGCGGCGGTGGACGGCAATTACCGCGTAACCAATTACGCCCGGAAATAAAACAACACTTGGCCCGGTCAGCAATTGAACCAGCAAAACGGACAGCCTGTAAAAAATCGGCTCGGCTTGCCACGCGGCATATTCCGTTTGTTTGGCATAAAAAGTGTTCGGCATGGGCGTGCCGGAAAGCCAAAGGTTGAAAAGCAGATAAGGCACGAACAGCGAGCCAAAGCCGATCAAATAAAGAACAAGGGCGCGGCCTTTTTCATTCCAGGATTTTTCGACAAAATAAATTGTCAAGGCAACGGGACCGAGCAGAGTCAAGCCGTCAGGACGAACCCAAATACCGATTCCGGTCAGCAGGCCCAAAGTCAGATAACGACGCGAGCCGGTTAGTATCATGACGAGAACAGCCGTCATTAGTAACGCGTGCAGCAAAGTCTCCATGCCAGACATAGCCGCCCAAAGCATGTGCCATTCCACTACGAAGAATAGTCCAATCCACGGAAAATGCGGACGATATGCCGGAATTAATTGGCGAGCCGCTTTCTCGCATAATGCAGCCAATCCAAAAAGGGTTAATGCACCAAGCAGATACGTCCAGAAATATGGAGCGAGGTGAAGCCAATACCCAAACGCGAGCAAAAACGTCCAAAGCGGAGCCGTCGAACCGGCGGATGGATGTCCCAATTGAAATGACCATTGTCCATACACTGCGAGGTTGCGCGCATAGGTTTGATGGATCCACGAATCGTCCAGCGGAAAACCGATGCGATAGATCAGCGCGCTGGCAAGCAAATAGATTCCCGCGCCAACGACTACGGCAGCGGCAAGAATCGCAAGATCGCGCCCAGATAGTTCAAGGTTCGACTTGGAAGATACGTGTTCCACTTAATTCACCCATGAATCGAAAATGTTGGCTGTTTTCATTATCATATATTGATTTGATTGGCCCTGCCACGCCCTCGGCTTCAAGCACAAGATATTTGGCGTGATAGCGCATCGCCGCATCATACATCGCGGCTTCATTACTGTATGGAACCACAATCGCTGGATGGCCCGTCATCAAATAATAGCCGGGCGGATTACGAACCATAACAACGTCGCCGGGTTGGATTCCATTCTGTTCAAGATATGCTTCAACTTTTGGATAATTCTGTTCGCCCTCGCCCCAGCCCGGTAAGACGCGAATGTAAATAATGACTCCGGTCATTAGGATCGCGACCCCAACCAGCGCGGCGCGGAATACTTTGAACGCGTCAGGCGTGAACCAGTTGCGGCGACGCGCTGCGGTGATAACGGCTTCCAACCCAAGCGGAGCCATCGCCCACCAAAGCAGCTGAAGCGCCGAACCCGAATGGAAGAATCCACCACGCGCGCCGGCAAACGGAAAAATAATCGTCATCACGAAAAGCAATCCAATCCAACCCAACGCAGCAAGCTTGATACGTTCATCTTTGCGATATTGCCACAAGCCAATCAAAATAAACGGGAAAAGAAATATTCCGCCTTGCGCGGCGAAGGCATTCAACAAGTTCCAGCGCAAAGCAAAAAGATAATTCGCGAAGATTTGATTCCAGCCTTGCGCGAGCCAGGCTTGCATCGTCAACTGATTCGCTGGATAAATAAACGTTTGATCGTAATTTGTAAGCCAAAGCAGATAATTTCCGCCGGGAGCGAGGAGCGTTCCATAAACCGAATAATTCCGCCAGAACCACGGCCCCATAACGAGAAGGAAACCGGCCAAAGCGAGGATAAAGTTGATTGAAGCAGGGCCAGCCTTCCTGTCCAGAATGAAGCGATAAAGGATCAAGAGAATCACGAGTCCGAACCAGAGTAATCCGTCACTGCGCGCTAATGTCAAAAGTCCAGCCAATAAACCCAAAACAAAATAAGAAAACTTTTTGTACGAACCGACCGTCAAAAAATAAAGTCCACCCAACACGAGATATGGACCGTAATTATCAGTGACCGGTAAAAATGGAGCATAGTAAATCGAGAAGACTGCCAGCAAGCCGGAGGCAAAAGCCGGATCGCGGCGTTTGGAAAAATTGTATGCGAGCGCGGCAGTGACTACTGGGACGAGCGCGGCTAATAACAAAAATCCGAGACGGCCCGCAGCGTACGTTGTTTGACGCGTGAGCCACATCCCAACCGCAGCAACAATGGACGAAAGCGGCATCCAATACGCGTGCGAAGGATGCGGCAAACCTTGCGGGTTATCAAGATAATTCCATAAATATGGTTCAGTGAATCCTTTGCCTTGCGCGAGTTGAATGCCACCCGCAAAGTAATAATCGGAATCCAAATAGCCGGGAAAATGTTCAAATTGCGCGACGCCAAACGCAAGAAGAAAACCGAGGACTGCAAGCAGGAGATAATTGCGCCAGTTCATTTCAGCAACTTGTTCACCACAGAGACACAGAGAGCACAGAGATTCATTTTTATTCTTTGCAGCTCAGCGCTTTCATAGCCAAACTTTGTGATATGAGCCATCAACGATCAACCGGGATTGGCGCGCACATGATCGAGCCAGGTGCGCGGCGGACGAATGAACCACCAACGCGTCCAATACAAACCGAGGATGGTAAAGATCGGAAAGAAGAGAAATAGATAATCCCACGAACGTTGGTCGTGAAGAAGAAACCAGCGCATAAAAAATCCCCATGGCAATAACAGGGCGATCAGCAACAATAATAATGCCAGCCAATTTCCAGCGCGCCAGCGATTAACAGTCGCGGCAAGGATCAACGCGAGCGCCGGAAACAAAACAACCAGATTGGTCATGTCGGTGCGGAAGCCAATTAGCGGAGTAACTGCCAGCGTGAGACAAGCCGTCCAAATGAAGTGCCGGAGATCGGGAGTCCGAGCGAGAAGCCATTCGTACACAAGCATGATAACGACAAATACGCTAACTGCTCGCGAAATCAGAATCCCATTTGACGGCGAGAGCTGAGCGAACGCTTCACCCGTTGCGATTCCAAAGTTGGATCGAATTTCACCAACAGTCGCAGTGAAAAAGGGCAATAGCCATCCCGGATAAATCAGGAATGAAAGAAATACCAGAATAACAAGCAACATGCCGAAACCATTCCAAACTCGCGAACGCCTGTCTACAGAAATTTTTAGGAACATCAAAAGGACAAACGGCAAACTAATTTCCCAATCGAACAGAGAGAATACCAAAAGTGCGCCGGTCAATTCATCCTGCCCAGTTATATAAGTATAAAGAATGCCGATGAAAAGAAGCGTTAGCAAAATCGCGGGCGCGCCATCCAACAAAGTATCAACAGAATAAAAAGCAGAAATCGAAAATAAGATAAATAACACAAGAAGGAAGCGAGGCGGACGCCATTCGATCATCCGCAGGCTGAGAATAGCCGTCCAAACCAACGCGGCTTCGCACAAGAACATCCAAAGTCCGCGCGCGATTGCGGGATCAGAAATCAATGCAAACGGAAAATAAAATGGTAGAAGAAAAAATGGGATCGTCAGGAAATATGGATTCTCGCCAGGCTGTGCAGTGCGTCCATAAGCCAATTGCTGAGTTTGATTTGCAATCAGAACACTATAAGGATCCGAAAGCCCGGGCTGGTTCGTAGGTGAAATGGGACTCCGCCCAAAATTCGATAAATTATTAACAAAACTCACTATCCTAGCCACTATATCGAGAAGAAGGCTGCGCGTGCCCAGCCACGCGACAAAGAATCCGCCTCCGCCGCGGACGGTGCGGCTGAGTCCCAAATTGACGCCGATCAAAATGCTGACAACGATCAGCGCCACAACGCCGATTAACAGCAATATCCTGATTTCCTGTGAAGTCAAACCGCGTTGTTTTTTAAATTTCACTGTCCCGCCATCACCGAGTCAATATTGAAACTGCGCCGGGGCAAACTTGAAAATCAAAATCTGTCAGCCAGTTATCGAACAATTCACCGTCCGTGTGCGCGGGCGAAGGTTTATCAAGATGAATATGCAAACGCGTGCAATGAAGTTCGCGCATTCCATCCATTTCAACGTAACTGCCCTTGTCCTCTTTGAATGCGCGGGGCAGCGCATTGAAGAGTCCAATGCGGGTGGCGCGATAACCAAAAGCCAGAGTCAACTTTCCATCGAACGGATCGGCATGAGGCGTCATGAAGAATCCGCCGGTGCGACGGCCATTCCCAACTGAGACCAAGGAAATCGGGCCATTGTATTCGCCGCCGTCCCATTTAAGGTCGCCCTGCCATTCGGGCTTGTCCATGATCGCCCACACCGCGGCAACCAAATAACGCGCCATTCCCTTGATCCAATGGATGCGTTCGTGTTTGGTTGTTACGTATGGCTCAAGTCCGCCAGCGGAATTGTTGATAAAGAAGCGCTCATTACATTTGCAAAGATCAACAGATCTGGTTTTTCCATTCGCAACAATCTGTGCGGCTTCACTTAAATCCAGCGGAAGGCCAAGAGCAAAAACGAAATCGTTTGCAGAACCCAATGGAACAATTCCAAGCGTGGCGGGAAATTTATCCCTGCCGTTCCAATGCCGCGCGATGCCATTGATCACTTCGCCGATAGAGCCATCGCCGCCCGCGACCACAATGTAAGAGAAACCTTGTTTAACGGCATCCGCCGCCAAATCCACGAGATGATCGGGGCGCTCGGAAACGGACAGATCAAAATCCACACCCGCGGCTTTAAGCGCGGCATCCGCTTCAGGCCAGCGCTTCTGTGCGTTCCAGCGATTCGAGTAGGGGTTCAACAAAACTTTGATGGTCATCTTCATCCCTCAAGGTGTAGTTGCTTCAATTTTACCTGATGAATTCCATCTCTTGAGTTGCGAAAGCAAAACAGCAAACAGAATCAGGCCACATCCCACAATTTGAATTAGTACAAGTTCTTCCCCGAGGATAAGCCATCCCGAAATTAAAGAGAAGACCGATTCGAGTCCCAGAATGAGCGCGGCGTCCGTTGGCGGCGTGTGTTGCTGCGCCCAAACTTGCAACGTGTAAGCAATTCCCAATGAAAATACAGCTGTGTAAACAATCGCTCCAATCAACTGCAAATTAGCAATGGATTGGATTGGCTCGACGAAGACGCCAACGCCAAGGTTGAGAAATCCGCAAATTGCCAACTGCCCCACCGAGAATGACATCGCTTCATACCGCGACGCAAACTTTCCCAACACGATGACGTGGAACGCCCAAAACAGCGCGCCGACCAATTCCAACGCATCGCCCGCGTGGACAACGAACCGGCCAGCCGTCGAAAGAAGGAATGCACCGCCCGCAGCCAATCCAACAGCGAAGATCGCCAGCCAATGCGGCTTTTCCTTCCAGAACAAAAGCAGCACGATAGGAATCAAAACCACATACAAGCTGGTGATGAAGCCTGCATTGCCTGCCGTTGTATAAACCACGCCAGCCTGCTGCAACGCGCTTCCCATAAACAATATGAAGCCAGCCACAAGCATCCATTTATATTGTCCGCGCGGTATTTTGTTTATTGGATTGCGAAGCGCGAACGGCAGAACAATGATCGCAGCCAACAGATAACGAACACCGTTGAACAGGTAAACAGAATCCTGTTGTCCAGCAATACGCTGGGCAACAAAGGCGGTGCCCCAGATAATGGAAACAAGGAAGAGAGTCAGATCAGCTTTCAGGCGCATGGCTACATGAAGTTCCTCGGATGCCCGCCAATGATACAGGGAAAATCTCTCAGAGTGGGATTTCTTTAATTTTCAAGTCCATAACCTTTTTACACCCATCCCGACTATTACTTAGACAAGTCATACGCAGATTTGTTTGAAGAAATTCGAGAGGAGATCCCATGAATTGGACAACTCGCTTCTTCGTAGCCACTTTATTGGTGCTGGCTACGACAGTAGGATATGGTGCGGCGCGTGCCATTAATCTGGGCCATCAAGCGCTTGCCAATAATATGGCACAGAAGGCGCAATTTAGCGGCGTCAATGCCTTCGACATGCAGATCGGTAGTGCAGCCTATCAATCATCTGGGGGCAAGACTGCCAACAAAATGTCAATGGCCGTGGCTACTCCAGCGGTAACAGGAACTCCGCCAGCTTATCACGATGATGATCAAGATGAGCAGGACGATCAAAATGAAGATCAAAACGAAAATGAACAAGGCGATTCCAGCGATGTACGCGGCACGGTGAGTGCCGTGAGCGGAAATATGGTTACCATCAATGGGAAGACCTATGCGATCACCAACTACTCTGAAGTAAAAGGCTACGTCCAGGTCGGCTCGAACGTCAAACTGGAATATCACATGAACCCTGATGGCACCTTGACCATTGAAGAACTCAAGGTAACCAATAGCACCAATATGCGCCCAGGCTCATCGAATAATCAGGGCTTCAGCAGCAACCCATCTTCCAACTACTACTATTATCACGGTCACGACGACGATGACGAAGATGGCGATTAGAGAACGGCAAAATACAATTTCACAATGTGAACAAGTCGTGCCTTTTGGGGCACGACTTGTTCTTTATGACACAGATTTTTGCGGCTACTCTAATTCTGAGTTAATGCCTCGTCACCCAAAACGGGTATACTAATTGGAACAGGTTAATATGACCAACTCATTTGCATCCACAGATTCTGTGAAATCTGCCCTGTCCGCGCAGAAATATATCGCCTCGGACGAAATCTCGACCATCGTTTACTTAGCCAACAAACTGGAAAAGCCGCTGCTGACGGAAGGTCCCGCGGGCGTAGGAAAAACCGAATTGGCAAAAGCCATTGCCAGTGCAACCGGACGCGAACTCATCCGCCTACAATGCTATGAAGGCTTGGACGAATCCAAAGCGCTGTACGAATGGGAATATTCCAAGCAACTGCTTTACACACAACTTCTCCGCGATAAATTGAATGACGCCCTCGGCAAAGCGGATTCGCTTGCCGAAGCCGCGGACCGATTGGCAAACGAAGAAGATGTCTTCTTCTCGGACCGTTTCCTGCTCCAGCGCCCGTTGTTACGTGCGATCTTATGCGACGCGCCGACCGTATTGTTGATTGACGAAATTGACCGCGCTGATGCGGAGTTCGAAGCATTCCTGCTCGAAGTGTTGAGCGATTTCCAAGTCAGCGTGCCAGAGCTTGGAACGTTGACCGCCAAATACAAACCATTCGTTGTGCTGACATCAAACAACACGCGCGAATTATCGGAAGCTTTGAAGCGGCGATGTTTATATTTATTCATTGACTATCCATCGCTCGAAGAAGAATTAGCTGTCGTACGATTAAAAGTTCCAGAGCTAAATCCAAAGCTAGCGCGGCAGGCGGTTGAGTTTGTTCAAAAGTTACGTAAGACCGACATGCGGAAATCGCCATCCATCAGCGAAACGTTGGATTGGGCGAATGCTTTGGTTTCGCTCAACGCAAAGAACATTGATAAAGAAACGTTGGAAGACACGATTTCAGTTTTGCTTAAGCACGAAGCCGATTTACAAAAAGCCAAACGTCAAATCATCAATCCGCCGCCACCGCCACCTACTCCGCCGCGGCACAACAGGCCGGATGATTTCGGAAGGTTTTCAGGTAATTGATTTTTGTGGGGACGGGGTTTTCCCGTCCTGGGCGAGATAACATCGCCCCTACACAAGGATTTTAAAAATGGAATCCCGCATCTTACAGTTAATCTCAGCGTTACGCGCCAGCGGGGTGCGCGTGTCGCTTGCTGAAAGCGCCGAAGCTTTTTCAGCGGTTGACTTAATGGGGATCAAAGACCGCGAACATTTTCGATTGTCATTGCGTTCGACGCTCATCAAAGACGTACGCGACCTCCCCGTTTTTGACAAATTATTTCCGCTGTTCTTTGGCAACGGTCAACCACCGATGATGGGCGGTAATCCCATGGACGATATGACGCCCGAAGAAGCGCGGACGCTGGCTGACGCGTTGCGCCAGTACACCGAGCAACTTCGTCAGCGGATGGAAAGGCTGATGAACGGCGAGCCACTCACCAAGTCCGAGTTGGAAGCGCTGGCACAAATGGTCGGTCTGAATCAGATGGATGATCTGCGGTATCAAAATTGGATGGCGCAACGCATGATGCGCGCGCTGGCTTTCCCCGAAGTCCAGGAAGCGCTGCGCGACCTGATGGAACAACTTCAGCAAATGGGAATGAACAAGGAACGCGTCGAGCAATTGCGCGAGCTCGTCCAGCAAAACCTGCAAGGCATGCAACAACATATTCAACAGTTTGCGGGCCAGCGCATCGCGGAAAATTTAAGTCAACAACAGCCCAATGAAAATTTAGACAGCTTGATGAACCGTCCGTTCAATACACTGTCAGATGCGGATAAAAAACTTCTCCAACGTGAAGTCAAGCGGCTGGCCGCCATGTTACGCACGCGCATCGCGCTCCGACAAAAACATGCGAAGAGCGGACAGCTCGATCCGAAGGCAACCATCCGCGTCAATCTCAAATATCAAGGCGTGCCGATGGAGATCAAACATCGCGACCGCGTTCGCAAGCCAAAGCTCGTGGTCATCTGTGACGTCAGCACCTCGATGCGTTTTTGTTCCGAGCTGATGTTAAGTTTCTTATTCGCGCTTCAAGGGCAAGTCCGCAAGACGCATGCTTTCGCGTTCATCGACCATCTCGAATATATTTCGGACGATTTCAACGGCTCCAACGCAGATGAGGCAATTACCTCTGTTTTGTGGCGCATGCCCAGCGGATACTACAACACCGACCTCGGCTGGTCGCTCAACGATTTCAATAATGAATACATGGATACGCTCAACGGGCAGACGACTCTGATTGTCGTCGGCGATGGACGTAACAACTACAACGATCCGCGTGTTGACATTTTTTCGACGATGTCTCGCCGCGCCGCGCGAACGATTTGGCTGAATCCCGAACCTCCCTACCTGTGGCACGGCGATAGCGATATGCCAAAATATGCACCGCTATGCAGTAACGTCTTGAAGGTTAGCAATCTGAAAGAGTTAACTGAAGCAGTAGATTCGTTGCTGACGGGATAAAAAAATCAGCACAGATGAACGCAGAAATAAAGATGAAGGCCGTTTGAAAGCGGCCTTCATCTTTTTACGCGAACTACTCAACATAACACCGCAGCATTTTGACAATACCAGACACTCTCATTTTGACAAACCGCGAAATATCCTCGACCAGCGGCAAAATCTTGACGTCAGCTGAAAACTAGTTTACAATATAAACCAGTTTACAAAAGGATCAAGAATGAATGAGCAGATCGACAGCACCATCAAGTACGTTCGGGCATACTGGTTTATCGACGGTTTCACCGAGATAGCCATGGGAGGATTTTTCATCCTTCTGGCCATACTCCTCCTTCTTGGCGGGAGCGCATCACCGGACACTTTCGCATCCTGGTTCCTATCAATGGCAGGTGAAATTGCCGTCGCAAAGTTTATCGGTGTCGTGATAGTAGTCTTGCTCTTGTGGTGGCTGAAAGACCACTTTACATACCCGCGAACAGGCTTCATGCGAGGCAAGCGAATCACCGCAGCGCAAATTTTGGCGATCATCAGGAACGTCATCCTCTTCCTGCTTATGCCAATCCTTGGGTTGTTAGCAGCATCGCTACTTACTCTCTCGGCAGGCAGCGTTCTAGCGTCCATGCCAGTCTGGTACCCCATTGGAATAAGTTTCATCTGGGCGGTTTTCTCTGTAGTAGCCAGCGAATGGCTGGGATTAACACGTTTCCGAATTTTAGGCGGTCTAATCTTATTGGCCGGGATAGCAATTGGCATCTGGCAACTTGCCGCCGGCCTACCAAATTTTCCAGCGAATATTCAATTGAGTATTATGCAACCCGTCGTTACAGAAAGCATCAACCGCACTTTGGCAAGCCTTAGTTTCCTGGTTCTGATCACCGGCATAATCCTGACGGTCTCCGGTCTCATCACGTTCCTACATTATCGAAAAGAAAATCCATCGCCTTATGCGGAGGATGTATGAGCGGTTCACTTCAAAAGATCTCCGAGTTGGACCGCATCATCCATGAGCCAGCGCGCTTGATGTTGGTGGCTCTGCTCTTTTCGGTTGAATCTGCAGACTTCCTGTTCCTCCTCAAAGAAAGCAAACTGACCAAAGGCAACCTATCTGTACAGTTATCACGGCTTGAAGAAGCAGGTTACGTGGAAATCGAAAAAACGTTTCGAGGAAAAATCCCACACACCGAGTATCGCATCACTAAAAAGGGAAAGTCGGCTTTCAGCCAATATCGAAAGAGTCTCGGTTCGATTCTTGGATAGGAAAAGGCACAAAATGGAATTTGCAATTGAAACCAATGGATTGACCAAACGCTTCGGCAATATCGTCGCCGTCAATTCGGTTGACTTACGCGTCAAGCGCGGCGAGATATACGGCTTCCTTGGACTCAACGGCGCGGGCAAAACCACGACCATCCGTGCGCTACTGGGCATGATCCGCCCGAGCGCGGGAAATATCAAAGTGTTGGAGCAGGCCGTCGGTCCGAATGGACGCGGACCTTGGAACAAAGTCGGGCACCTCGTCGAGAACCCGTCTGCCTATCCGGATCTGACCGTGCGCGAAAACCTGGAGATTGCACGACGCCTGCAAAACATCAAGGACAAGGAAGCGACCACGCACATCATCGAACGACTCAACATCGCATCTTACGCGGACCGGAAAGTGGGCACGCTTTCGACAGGCAATCTCCAACACTTTGATATTTCCCGCTTA
>JAJYOO010000427.1 GCA_021796155.1 Chloroflexota bacterium | reverse complement strand
CGCCGATGTATGCCCATTCCTGTTGGATCACTTGCGCGATTTGCCGATGCAGCGAATCGTCCGGATGGACCAGCGTAAAGCTCAACGCGACATTATCCTTGTTCGAGCGAACGGTCCCGCCAGACGCGGGAATAACATAACCTTCGCTTTTGAGCATGTTCATCGCGGCAGTCGGGTCATACCCAATGTGTTGGAGACCATCATAATATGCCCATGAGTTGGGTAGGATCGGCCCGTCCGCCACGATGGCCTGACCTTTCATGATAGCCGAGACAATATAATCGCGATTCAGTCCGAGCATCAATGCCTGCCGGACATTGGCATTTTGCAAAAACGGCACCTGAGTGTTATTGAGATTGAGCATAATAATGCTCAACTGCGGCAGAGTGCTGGTATAGATCGAAAGATTCGAATCGGACAAAGCGTTGGGCAAGACATCCGTTGAAATACGGCTGACCCCCAATACTTCGCCCTGATTGTATGCATCCAACGCAGACTTGGAGTCAGGATAATAGCGAAAGACGACTTGTTGAATGTAAGGACTCTGCCCGTAATATTTATCGTTGACCGTCAATACCACACCGGTAATCTTGCCATTGTCCAAAATGAGATGGTCGAATTTGTACGGCCCCGTCCCCACTGGGTTGATGTTGAACGGCGCGTTGGCAAGTTGCGCGGGATCCGTCGTGCCAAGAATATGCTGAGGAAGCACACCGAACGTCATGTAGTCCAGGAACGGTGCGAATGGTTCAGGAAGAGTGAACTTTAGATTCTTATCGTTCAACTTTTCGATCTGAATCTGATTCCACATATCCTTGACGTCCTGCGGGAAAAGCGAACTGGACTTGATCAGGTCAACAGTAAATATCACATCGTCGCTTGTGACCGGGGTTCCATCCTGCCAGACCGCATTATCACGAATCGTGAAGTTGTAAACTGTGCCGTCCGGCGTAACGCCCCACGAGTTAGCCAGATCCGGCTGGGGCAGGCCGCGCGCGTCGAATTTCATCAGGCCGCTGAAGACAAGACGATCAACATCGCGGTCTGCTGGATTATTCCAATCGAGCATCGGATTGAGGCGTCCCAGCGAACCGACCAGCGCTTCGGTGTAGACTCCGCCGGGAGCGGCTTGCGGCAGAAGCGACGGAATCACTGGCTGTTGGCTGACTAGCAATACAGCCACAATCACCAGCGTGACAACCACGACCAGAATCTGCCAGCGTAAACGTTTCATATCAAGATTATTTTGGATTCGGGATTAGACAAAAAGAAAGGCCGATGCCATCCCCGCAGAGATCGCGCGAACAGCCGGCCTTTTTTGATTTGAATAAGTTAGCGCGCAATAAAAATGATGGTAAGCGCGAGAGCAAAGAACAAAACGCTCAAAACAATGGTTACCCAGAACAATACGCGTTCAATGCCGCGCCGGGCCGTAAATACACTGCTGACGTCGGAACCCGTCAGGCCGCCAAGCCCTGCGCCCTTGCTTTGCAAAATGACGCTGAGTACAAGCCCTACAGCAGTTATAATCAGCGCGATGTCCAAAAACTGTATCATGCGTGTGCCTCCTGAAATTTAGCGGGCAAATTATACCTGTTATAAATAGAAGTCGTCAACCAACGCTTGCCTCATCTTGTCAAAATAAACTCGAAGACTCAGGAAAGATTCATAATTGATTTATGGAAGAAATTATTGTTAACCTGCACATGCACACTCGTTATTCCGATGGAAGCGGCAATCACCAGGACATTGCAAACGCCGCGCTCAAAGCCGGATTGGATGCAGTCATCGTTACCGATCACAACGTTTTGGTAAAAGGTTTTGAGAGTTACTACAAAAATGACCGGCGAAAAGTCCTGATGTTGATCGGGCAGGAAATCCACGACCAGGACCGCGATCCGCAGAAAAATCATTTGCTGGTTTTCGGAGCCGAACACGAACTGGCATCTTACGCCGATGAACCACAATTGCTCATCAACGCCGCAAAGGATTTGGGCGGGCTTTCATTTATTGCACATCCAAATGATCCGTCTGCGCCAATATTTGGCGAAACCGATATTTCATGGGTGGATTGGTCAGCGAAGGATTTTACGGGCATCGAACTTTGGAACGGTTTGAGCGAATTTAAAACAGTCATCCCAACCAAACTGCACGGTATCTTTTATGCGTTCTTCCCTGAACTCATTGCTCGCGGCCCGCTCACGGCCACGCTCCGCAAATGGGACGACCTGCTCGAAGAGAATCGTATGGTCGCCATCGGCGGCTCGGACGCGCACGCGCTTCAGCAACATCTCGGACCACTGCATCGCGTCATCTTTCCGTACGAATTTCATTTTCGTGCGATCAATACACATATTAATCTTCCCAATCCTTTGAGCGGCGATGTTATCAACGACAAGCGGATGATTTATGACGCGCTCGCCGCCGGACATTGCTTTGTGGGATACGACTTGCCCGCGTCGACGCGCGGCTTTCGCTTCACTGCCCAGGGACGCGAGGCGGACGCCGCTATGGGAGACGAAATCCAAGCTCATGGCGGAGTCACGCTTCAGGCTCATCTGCCATCTATGGCAGAAATCAGACTTTTGAAGAACGGCCAATTAGTCAGAACTGTCAAAAACAAACAAGCGCTGACACACATCACAGACGAGCCGGGCGTTTATCGCGTCGAGGTTTATCGAAATCACTTCGGGCGCAGACGAGGCTGGATTTTCAGCAACCCGATTTATGTTCGGTAAGACGCGAAAATTTATGTCTCGCGGCTCATTCAGGCAGCAATGTTGCGTGTCTGATAGCTTCACATTTTTCCACAAAGAAAAAGATTCTTTACAGTGAGTATCTGGTCTTCGACGATCAAATCTATA
>JAJYOO010000426.1 GCA_021796155.1 Chloroflexota bacterium | reverse complement strand
GCCGTGATTAACCCCACGAACAAAGTGATTCTCTTAGACATTTTATCTCTCCTTCTACTTGAAATATCGCCAACGCTCGACGCGTTGGCTTCACCAACGAGGCTTGCGAACAGGATGATGTGCTTTTACTTTATGACTGCCTCCTTTCATGAATTCCAAATACGGGCAGCAAGTGAATTGACCGTAACCATAAGAAGCCTTTCACGAATATGGATATGTTTGGATTCAACGACCTGCCACGATCACTTCCCTCGATCCCGGCTTTATCGTCAGCATATTTAGCGAGGGATCAAAAATCCAGCCGGGCTGATTGCCTAATGATTTCAGTTGTGCGAGCGGTTTTTCATCGGTGAGGATTTCACAGGGCCGAATTGTCAGGCGCAAAGTGTGTGTGCCGTCAGCATCAAATGTCCGGTAAGAGATGCGATACGGTTCGTAGATAATCTCCTGAACCACGGAAGTCGAGCGGAGCGTGTGATCCGTATCAGTGGGTGCAAGCTCGGGCATGGACGCCATGCCGTCAATAAAATGCGGAATATAATCGAAGTAGCCATCGGTAAACCAGCACTGGTTGTAGTAATCAGGCCGATCCACACCGACAGTCACCGTGCCATCATCATTCGCCATGTAACTGGCCCAATTGAAGGAACGAATGGCTTGCTCTTTATAAGCCACGTCGCCGGTCTGCTCGGCATAAAGCGCTGACAGATTTGCGAACCGCGCCGTATGACTGCCCATCGGGAAATAACAAAACTTCTGTTCGTGAATCGGGATTGCCGTGAAGAATGGATGCCCGCCCAGCGTCTCTTTCACCCAATCAATCAACCTCTTGACGGTTTCTTTCCAATTGGGGAATTGCTCTTTGTTTTGAAGGATGTAGCGAGCTGCCTCCAGCGGCGAGAGCTGATCGCGATTCTCGTTGGCAGAATCGAGACGGATGTCCTCGAAGTGACCTTTCCAGACATTATTCTTGAGCGGATATTTTTCGATCCAATCCCAAACCCGCTTCCGAACAGACTGGTAGCGGGTCTCGCCCAGATGGATCAGCTCGTCGAACAGCCTGATCGCGGGGATCATGTGCGCGGTGTATTCTTCGATAATCTTTCCATCGCGCGCGTCAACTCGAAATGGCCACGGCGAATGTGCCTCATCGCCGGGACGGATTTTGCTCGCCAACACTTCCGCGCACCGCGAACCGATTTCCAGATATTTCTTCTTGCCGGTCAACTCATAGAAATCAATGTATGCCCTCGCCACTTGAGCAATCTTGTCCGGCTCGGTGGCATAGACGCCGTCGGCACGCGCGCCGAAATAAATTCCCGTTCCCGGATGCGCTGACGCGTAAGGAACGTCTGGCCAATCGTAATGACTCGGCGTCCGATATTCCCAAAGACGATCCAGCATCGTCCGCACGATTTGGATGCAACTGGCATCGCCTGAGTACGGATAATATTTGAGCAAGGTCGTCACGGCCCAGGCAAATTTTCCCGCCGGGTTGTCCGGCCAAATGGTCGGACGTAACGGATCGGTCCAAAAGCAGGAATATTGCAGATACCACGGCAATCCATTCGCCGGGTCGACCGGGCAATTCTTGATAAAGTCCATCGCCAGCCGAACAACGCGGTCATAAGAGGTCCAAGCTTCGAGCCTCTCCTGTTGGTCGAGAACGACCTCGTGCGCGTTGATGAAGATCATTCCTTTGCCGCCATTACCTGACAGGCGCTGGGAGGAAACGAAAGCCAGATCTTCTGATTTAAAGAAACTGGTTTCGTATTGGCTACCGTGACGTCCGCCACCACGCGCTGACCGCTGACGTTCACACCCAGCCGGGTAATTGCGCCGTGGAAGGTAATCGTCTCGACCACACCGGGGATGATATTCCAGTCGTTGCGCTGCGGCTGCTCGACCTGAACTTGAATATTCTCCGGCCGAACCAGCGCAACCACTTCCTGTCCATCAGTAAAACTCTTCACGCCATCCGCGAGCAGTTTGAGATTCGCACAAACCACTGTATTCCTGCCCGAGGCTGTTCCCAAAAACTGATTGGCAGTGCCAATGAATGTGGCAACGAAGCGCGTCTGCGGAGCGCGGTAGATTTCCTCCGGCGCGCCCACCTGCTCGATGAGACCTTTATTCATCACCACAACTTTGTCTGAAATGGATAGGGCCTCTTCCTGATCATGAGTCACATAAACAGTAGTGATCGCCAGTTCCGATTGAATGCGGCGGATCTCACCGCGCAGAGCCACACGCACTTCCGCATCCAAAGCGGACAGCGGCTCGTCGAGAAGCAGGACACGCGGTTGGACGGCCAGCGCGCGCGCCAAGGCGATTCGCTGCTGCTGTCCGCCCGAAAGTTGATGAGGATAACGGTCGGCGGTTTCCTGCAATCGCACCATTTCGAGAACGGCATCAACCTTTTCCCTCATTTCGTTCTTTGGCGTTTTCTTCATCCGCAAGCCGAAAGAAATATTCTCGCGGACTGTCTTGTTGGGAAATAACGCGTACGCCTGAAAGACCATTCCGATGTCGCGTCGGTTGGGCGGGACAGGAGTGATGTCGCTGCCATCCAGTTGGATCGCCCCCTCATCCAATTGCTCGAACCCCGCGATCATCCGCAACGTGGTTGTCTTGCCGCAGCCGGATGGTCCCAGAAACGAAACGAGCGTTCCTTTCTCAATATCCAGACTGAAATCATGCACAACATCTGCACCCGAAAATGCTTTGGACACGTTTTTCAATTCCAGATATGCCATGTGTTTTTCCTGTCTAACGCGCTTGAATCACTTCGGTCGAAGCGGCCTTTCCCTTGGTTCCCACCCACAGGATCAGTATGGAAATCAACCAGGCAATAGTAAATGAGATCACCGAGAAGGCGGAC
>JAJYOO010000425.1 GCA_021796155.1 Chloroflexota bacterium | reverse complement strand
CGACCACAACTTGTTTTCCTACCAGATTGCGCGGGTCAATTCCGCCGATGGTTTTGAATTCGTAAATCCCTTCGCCATCTTCTGCCACGAGCATGAATCCGACTTCGTCCATATGGGCATCGAGCATCACGCGCACACGCTGCGCGCCTTTTCCTTTTTTGGTAACCAGCACACTGCCGAGCGCATCCACTTTGACTTCGTCCGCGTAGCGTTTGACTTTTTCGAGCACGATCTTGCGGACTTCGCTCTCGTCCCCGGAGACGGAAATGGCGTTGCAAAGTTTTTCGAGCAGTTTGAGTTGAGAGTTGGCAATGGTCGGCATAAGATTCCTGGTGCGTAATTCGTAATGCATAAATTACGAATTACGTTTTACGCATTACGAATTTTCTTCGTCCCAAACGATCTTCGAAACAAAATCATCTTCGAGGCCGCTGATGAATTCAGCCAGCAATCTCCCGACGCGTTGCACATCCTTGATGGCGATCAATTCAACCGGCGTGTGCATGTAGCGCAATGGAATTCCAAGCACCATGGTTGGGATGCCTTCATGCGCCACTTGAATTGAATAAGCGTCCGTGCCGGAGTGGGTGGGCGTGATATCCATGGCAACCGGGATTTCCAGTTTGTCGGCCAGCTCCTTGAATTTTTTATACAGGAAGGGATGCAGGTTTGCGCCCCAGCCAAGTGTCAAGCCTTTGCCCATCGGGAAAGTCTGCCAGTCGCTGGCGCCGGGACCTTTGGCAAAAGTCACATCAATGGCGACAGCCAGATCGGGATGCAAATCAAAAGCGGATGTGGCCGCGCCGCCCAATGTTTCTTCTTCCTGCGAGGTGGCGACGCCCCATACATCCCAACGATGAAGTTTGGTCTGAAGTTCTTCGAGGCAAATCGTCAACGCCGCGACGGATGCGCGGTTATCGAGCGAGTGACCGCTGATGATTTCCCCGGCCAGATCAACAGGCTGGGTATCAAACGAGACGAGATCACCGACCTGGACGAGACGCGCTACTTTTGACGGGAGCAGGCCCAGGTCCACGAGAAGATGCGAAAGGCCGATGGCATCTTCGCGCGCGTTTTCTGGCAGAGTCTTCATGGGCGGGATGACGATAACACCGGGCAAATCCTGTTTGCCGTGCACCATGACGGGCGTACAGGGCAGGATGCGTGAGTCGATTCCGCCGATCTCGTCCACATGCAGGAAGCCATCCACGATTTTGGTGACCATCAAACCGATGGCGTCCATGTGCGTGGCAATCATGATGGATGGACGGCGGCCTTTGCCGTGACCGCGTTTTAGTGCGTGCAGTGAACCGAGCCGGCTGGATGTAATGTCGTCCACCAGCGGCTTCCATTTTTCTTCGATGAGACGAGCGGCGGGGCCTTCATAGGCCGAGAGGCCTGAAACAGTAAGCAGAGATTTTAGAAAAGGAAGGATATCTGTCATGGGGTTGGAAATGCAGTCATAGTTGGAGTGTTGGTTGGTATTGTCGCTGTTGGGGAAGGCGTGAAAGTAGGTGTGGACGATGGCGTGACAGTTGATGTCGGCGTATGGGTGAAGGTTGGCGAGGGTGTAAAGGTTGGTGTGTGAGTCGAAGTCGGTGATGGAGTAAATGTGAAGGTCGGCGGCAGGAAAGGCGTGAGCGACGCCATCGCCGTCAACGTGGATGTCGGTGTTTCGGTCAGGGTCGGTGTAAAGGTGGTCGTGATAGATGCTGTTGGACTGAGAGTCGGCGAAGGGGTTTCGGTGTTTGGTGTGCCTGTAAAAGTAGCTGTTGGAGTACCACTGCCGGGTTGCGGCGCGAATAAAACGGCAACCCCTCCGAGACAATAACATGGCAGAGTTGCGATGATGATGGCAATCAAAATGATGTGCCGTTTGGCGCGCGGGTCGTCAGGGTCACGCATCGGCACGATGATAACATAAAGACGTAGTGAGTGGAAAATTCTGTGTTTGCCTCTTTGCCATAATCAACAGGGTATAATTTCAGCAATGATCCCTCTGAATTTACGCATCTCCGGTTTCCTTTCTTATCGCGAACCCGTCGAAATAGATTTTACTACTTTTGACCTAGCCTGCATCTCCGGTCAAAACGGCGCGGGCAAATCTTCCCTGTTGGACGCGATGACGTGGGCGCTCTTTGGCGAGTCGCGTTCCAAGGATAAAGACGCGCTCATCAATTTGCAATCGAAGGCCGCCGAAGTCGCGCTCACTTTTTCCTACGAAGAAAATATTTATCGCGTGTTGCGGAGTCTTCCGCGAGGCAAAACAACGACGCTGGAATTCCAAATTCTTGACCGTGGACTGTTGACCAACGACCGTCCACACTTGCACCTGGCGCAAGTGCAGGTGTCGTCCATGGTCGACGGTCAATGGCGTCCGCTGACCGAACGTTCCTCGCGCGAAACCCAAAACCGCATCGAACAGACTCTGCGGCTCGATTACGAAACCTTCATCAATGCGGCTTTCTTTTTGCAAGGCAAGGCCGATCAATTCACGCAGCACACTGCCAGCAAACGCAAGGATGTTTTGGGCAGTATTTTGGGGCTTGAGATTTGGGAAACTTATAAAGAACACACCGCAGAAAAACGCAGGGCGCTGGAAGAGGAAGTCAATTCCATTGATGGCCGCATTGCCGAAATTGGTTCCGAACTTGCCGAAGAAGAACCGCGCCTGGCGCGTCTTGCTGAACTCGAAAACGAACTCAGGCGTCTAAGTGCGATCCGCAAGACCCAGGAGCGCGCGCTGGAAAATGTCCGGAAGATGTTTGCTTCGCTTGACCAGCAACGCAAACTGGTGGACGCGCTGGCCGTCTCACTCGAACGATCCCGCACGCAGCTTTCCGGACTTCAGACGCGGCTCGCTGAACGAGAAGATGTTCGC
>JAJYOO010000424.1 GCA_021796155.1 Chloroflexota bacterium | reverse complement strand
GACGTTGCTTCCCCGCTCGTCGGAGCGCAGGATGGAGAACGATCACCCACGGGACCCACTTCATCCATTTGGCTTTTTCGATATCTTTCCGCAATGCAAACAGGAAGAGAATGGCGAGGAGCGCCATCAGGAAACCGATCAGGAACATGAAGCGGAATGCCCAGTAGGTGACAACCATCAGCGGAATGTAATCACCGGGCCCATATTGCTGCTGATATTGAGCCTGGATGTCGTATACGCCCCGAACTGCGCAGTTGAAATTGTTACAGGCCAGGAAACTGGTCACAGCGGGAAGCCTGAGAGACCAGACTTCTTTCTTGCCGCTGAGGTCGCCGATGGTCAGGATGGAGAACGAGGCGGGCTGCTCCGTGTTCCAGAGCGCTTCGATGGAGGCCATCTTCATCGGCTGAGTCTGATAGATATACTGGCCCTGCGTGTGTCCATCGAGGATAACCAGCGCTGCTGCAACGAGACCGACGATGGCGGCCATCTGGAAAGAACGTTTGAACAGCGTCACGCTATTTTGGCGGACGATGTGATACGCGCTCACACCCAGGATCAGGAAGCTGGCGGTTGCCAATCCGGATGCGATGGTGTGGAAGAAAAACAGCCAGCCTTTGGGATTCGTGACCAGCGCGTAGAAATCATTCAGCATCGGGCGGCCCGTTACCGGGTCAATGACGTAACCGACAGGATGCTGCATCCAGCCGTTGGCCAGCAAAATCCATAGCGCAGAAAGATTCGAGCCGATGGCAGCCAGCCAGATCGAAGCCAGATGGACTTTCTCGGGCACTTTGCCTTCGCCGAAAATCCAGATTCCGAGAAAGGTGGATTCGAGAAAGAAAGCCAGCAGCGCTTCGATGGCGAGCGGCGCGCCGAAGATGTCGCCCACGAATCGGCTGTATTCCGACCAGTTCATGCCGAACTGGAATTCCTGAACGATGCCCGTCACCACGCCGATGGCAAAGTTGATCAAGAACAGCTTTCCCCAGAACTTGGCCATTTTGTGGAATGTCTCATCCTTGGTCTGGTAATAGCGGGTTTGCATGTAGGCAACGAACCAGCCGAGACCCAAAGTGAGCGGGACGAAAAGAAAGTGGTAAACGGTCGTCAAACCGAATTGCCACCGCGATAGAGTAAGTGGATCCATAGCTTCTCCTTCAAAAAATTTTGGTATGCATGCCCTCCGGCTGCATACTGGATCACGAAACTAAATTGGAAATTGCAAGGGGAACCGCTAAAGATTCTTTCGCCAGGTCTTCAAAAGTAATGGATGCCATCTCGCGCAGCATGGCGGCTTGCACGCGTCCCCACTTGGTGCGGACGGGACAATTGGCCCGGAATGGGCAGTCGTCTTCGCCTTTGGCCTGCATGCACGCGGAAAGAAGGATTGGCCCCTCGAAAGCCTCGACCGCATCTTTGAGCGTGATTTGCGCTGCCGGGCGCGGAAGCATCAATCCGCCCTCGCGGCCGGGGAAGGTGTTAAGCAGGCCGGTCTTTGCCAATTGGGCCACGATTCGAGTCATGAACGAAGGCGGGATCAGCATCTCCTGCTGAATCTCGCTTGTGGATAGCTTCGTTCCCTCGCCGCGTTTGGCAAGGGCTAAAATCACACGGACTGCGTAATCGGTTTGACGGTTGATTCGAAGCATTATGACCCTTACGGATTAAGTAAACGATTACCTAAACTGTAAAGGTTTTTGCGAAAAATATAAAGTACAGAATGTCACATCTGCTGTGTTACAAAAATCATGTGAACTTTTTCTCAAATGTGAAAGCGAAAAAAACCAAACTGATTGGACGATGAAAGGGATGGTGAAGGCTGGCGAATGCGGCTGGAATTATGAAGCGCGCCGTCAATAACAAATTGGGCTTGACCGCCGCAAATGACAAATTGCCCAAAGCTTTACTTGAACCTTTACCGATTGGCGGCACGGAAGGTTACGTGCCCGATATTCAAGGAATGCTTTCCGCGTACTACGCTGCCCGCGGCTGGGATGAAAAGACAGGTTGCCCCACAGAAGAAAAATTACTTGCGCTTGGATTGGAGGACGTTGCAACAGATTTGTGGGGATGATTGCATGTCATTGTGAGCGATGGTCGAGTAGCCGCGAGTGTTCTTCGAGCGGCATATCGAGACCGAGCGAAGCAATCTCAACTAATAGCTAATTAAATGTTTTTGGAGATTGCTTCGTCGCCGCTGGTTTCGACAAGCTCAACCAACGCGGCTCCTCGCAACGACATCTCAAATCATTTTCTTTTCTTCGATTTCAATTTAGCGCGTTCAAGATTTTCCTTCACTCGGAACTTCACGATCTTGCTGACCAATTTCAATGGCAGCGGCTCATCGAGCGGAAATTGGATCGCTCCCTTTGTGCTTGCATACTTTTTCGTTTCCTTGATGAATGCCTGCACGCCGCTCGGCGTTGGATAAAACCCGATGTGATTTTTCAACGCGCCAAAATGAACCAGATTGCCTTTCAGATAAAAGGTAGGAATTTGATAGCTGATCTTTTCCGTTGCATCCGGCGCGGCGGCGCGGATGGTTGCACGCATATCTTTCAATTTCTTCTGAATATCTTCGGGGCAATTGGAAATGTATTCATCAATCGAAGTAAATTTATTGGATTGCATAAGTTCTCCCGTTGTTCAAGGCCATTCATTGCGCCTAGATGAATAATCTTTGTCAATCTCTTGATCAGTATCTTGTAAAATCACTTTAATCCATCCACTTGCGAGCATGCCGATTATCAATCCAACACTCACGACAATGAAGGGAGCAAGGCAGAGTGTTGTTGACCATAAAGTCGAAGTATCTTCTGATGGCCCGAAAGTGCTTGATACAAAATTGCTTGGATTCTTGGATTTTTTGTTAGGGCTGT
>JAJYOO010000423.1 GCA_021796155.1 Chloroflexota bacterium | reverse complement strand
CAAAGCGATTCAGACGGACATCACCAAACCTGATTCCGTTAAAGCAATGGTCGCTTCGGTTCTCTCGGACTTTGGGCGGCTCGACGTTCTGGTAAATTCCGCCGCGCTCGATCCGAAGTTCGACCCCGATGCGGCTGCCAAAGGAATCGCTCCCGGCGCGTTTGAAGATTATCCGCTCGAACAGTGGAACGCGGCCATGAACGTAAATTTGACTGGCATGTTTTTAGTGACGCAGGCCTGCGTCAAGCCGATGATCGCTCAAGGCAAAAAAGGCAGCATCATCAACATCTGTTCCACTTATGGACTCAATGGCCCTGACCAGCGCATCTATATCAAGGATGGCAAGCGCGTGGCCTTCAAGCCGGTTTATTACACCGTGACCAAGGCGGGTGTGATGGGCTTTACAAAATATCTGGCGGCTTATTATGCCGAGAGCGAAATCCGTGTCAATGCGTTGACCCCCGGCGGCGTATTCAACAATCACGAAGATTATTTCGTCAAGAATTATTCCGCCAAAACCATCCTTGGGCGCATGGCGAAGAAGGATGAAATGAATGGCGCATTGTTGTTCCTGGCATCCGATGCGTCATCGTACATGACGGGCAACAATGTCATCGTGGATGGCGGTTGGACGGCGTGGTAAAAATTATTGTAGGAGCACAGCGTCGCTGTGTCCCTACGAGGATTAAATGAAACCAGAAATCCTTGCAATCATCCCCGCGCGCGGAGGCTCGAAAGGCATCCCGCGCAAAAATATTCGCAACTTTGCAGGCTATCCGCTTATTGCGTGGAGCACTGCCGCGGCTAAACAATCCAAGTCGGTGACGCGTATCATCGTCAGCACGGATGATGAAGAGATCGCGGCAGTGGCGCGTGAATGGGGCGCAGAGACGCCATTCCTGCGTCCTGTGGAGTTTTCGCAGGATAATTCCACTGATCTGCCTCTCTTTGACCACGCGTTAAATTGGCTGGCGGAAAATGAAAATTACAAACCCGAGGTTGTAATTCAACTGCGCCCGACCTCGCCTGTTCGTCCACGCGGTTTGGTCGATGCTGCGGTGAAGATTTTGCTCGATCACAAAGATGCAGACTGCGTGCGCGGTGTGGTACCTGCGGGACAAAATCCGCATAAGATGTGGCGCTTCGACGAAGCCAATCATCCGATGAAACCGTTGCTGACCGTGGATGGAATCGCTGAACCGTATAATGCGCCGCGTCAGATTTTGCCGCCGGTCTATTGGCAGACCGGGCACATTGACGCTATTCGTGCAGCGGTGATTCACAACAAACATTCGCTGACAGGCGATGTCATTTATCCGTTGGTGATCGATCCACGTTACACGGTGGATATTGATAGGCTTACCGACTGGGCCAAGTACGAAGCGCTGGTTTATAGCGGCTTAGAAATGGTCAGCCCGGGCAAGGCGCGCCGCCCGATGCCGGAGACGATCAAGATGATCATTTGTGATTTCGATGGCGTTATCACCGACAACCGCGTCTGGACGGATGAAAACGGCCGCGAAATGGCAGCCGCTTCACGGTCCGATTCGATGCGGGTGGCTGAACTGCGCCAGCGCGGCGTCGAAGTGATGATCCTTTCGTCAGAAGTTAATTCAGTCGTCACAGCGCGCGCCGAAAAGATGGGCGTCGAGGCCGTGCATGGTATCGGCATTTTGAAAAAAGGTGAAGCGCTCCAGCAGTTGTTGATCGAGAAAAAAGTGGATGCCTCGCACGTGGTTTTTGTCGGCAACGATTTCAACGACCTGGCCTGCTTCGAGATCGCAGGTTGGGCTGTAGCTGTCGCTGACGCGTATCCAGAAGTTGCGCGCGCGGCAGATTATGTGTTGACGAAAGCCGGTGGGTATGGCGCGGTGCGTGAGTTGTGTGATCTTATTTTGAAAAACCGGTAGGTCACGTTTTAAACGCGGCCTGCGTATTGCGTATAAGGAGAAAAAATGACTCGTGAAATTAAACTTGGGAATCGTTTAGTGGGTGATGGACAGCCTGTATACATCATTGCCGAAATTGGAATCAATCACAACGGCGACCTTGAGATCGCAAAGCAAATGATCGACGCGGCAGTTCACGCCGGTGCAGACGCGGTGAAATTCCAGAAGCGCATGCCCGAAGTGGCAACGCCGCCCGAACAGCAGAAGCAGATGCGTGAAACGCCGTGGGGCTATATTACATATCTCGATTATCGCTACAAGGTTGAGTTCAATGAAGAGCAATACCGCGAGATCGATCGTCATTGCAAAGAGAAGGGCATTGCCTGGATGGTCTCGATCTGGGACGAACCGTCGGTGGATTTTATGGAGAAGTTTGATACGCCCGCTTATAAAGTCCCATCGGCTTCATTGACAGATCATAACCTGCTCAAGTATGTCCGCAAAACGGGCAGGCCGATGATCATTTCGACGGGCATGTCGACGATGGAGCAGATCCACAGAGCAGCGAAAGTGGTCGGCACGGATAACCTGTTGATCATGCACTGCACCAGCACTTATCCGTGCGAACCGGAAGAGCTGAACTTGAAAATGATCGAGACCCTTCGCAAGGAATTCCCGCACAACCCGATCGGTTATTCCGGACACGAGGTCGGACTCGTGCCCTCGGCCATTGCAGTTGCGCTGGGCGCCTGCACGGTCGAACGCCACCTGACGCTTGACCGAGCCATGTGGGGCAGCGACCAGGCCGCCTCGGTCGAACCCGGCGGCTTTGAGCGCTTGGTGAAATATATCCGCGTCAGCGAGGCATCAGTCGGCGATGGGGTCAAGAAAGTGTATGAGTCTGAGAAGTCCTCGATGAAGAAACTTCGCCGCATCGTGTCGGACGATTAATTTTTCCGCCGCAGAGAACAATGTGTCCTCTGTGGCGAATTTTTTTCTTATGACCTTTGGAA
>JAJYOO010000035.1 GCA_021796155.1 Chloroflexota bacterium | reverse complement strand
CGCTGGCCTGGGTAGTAGAGGTGGACTCCAGCGCGAAGATGTCGTTTGCTGCTTCTTCATCGAGGCAGTTGATGACGGCATTCGAAGGAGAGTCGGCGGACAGGTCGGCGGCGAGATCGGCAAGGGAATTCGCAGCTTCCGCGAAAGTCTCAATGGCAAGGACGAGCAAAAGCCTGCTGAACCGCCCAAAGATCAGGAAACAAAATCTTGAAGAAGCAAAGGCTCTCCTCGATGGAGAGCCTTTTACTTTTTATAGCTGACTTCTTAATTCTTCAACAGTATTGACAGGCTGTTTGCAGACGAAATTTTCGCAAACGTAGACGGTAGCTTTGCCATCTTTCAGCGGACGATCCGCGAGCAGAGCTGGTGAATCTACTGGTGGGGGGGAAGCGGATGCGGCTACTACAATGCCGGGTCTGTATTCTGAGCGGATGACGTTGAGCAAATCCCGAGCATTCTCCTCCTTCGCTTCATACAGAACTGCAATCTGCTTGCCGTTATCGAGGGCGTAATCCGCGGCTGATAGCCACCGCGCAAACGCCATTGGATAGCGCATAGCCGGATCAACAATAAGCGCCAATGCTTTTTCCGCGTGATCACGGTATTCGCCTTTGTCAGTGAAGGCGGCAAGTTTAAGTAATGCTTCGCAGGCTAAAGAATTTCCAGATGGGGTGGCGTTGTCTTGAATATCTTTTGGACGAATAAGCAAAGATTCGCCATCATTGGGCGTGTCGAAGAATCCGCCGTTTGAATCCGAAAACCGCGTGATCATTTCATTGGCGAGTTTGCAGGCCGCGACGAACCAATGATTATCAAAATTGGTTTGATAAAGTTCCAGCAGCCCAATGATGAGCGAAGCATAGTCTTCGAGAAAGACTTTATTCGATGTAACATTATTTCGCCAGGCGCGGCTCAAATGTCCATTGGGGCGCAAGTGCTTCAAAAGGAAATTTGCGTTGCGCGTAGCCACTTCTTGATATTGGGACACCTTGACTTGATCATCCAAAACACGCGCGGACGTAGCAAATGCCGCGAGCATCAACCCATTCCACGCGGTCAGGATTTTATCGTCTGTGGTAGGGCGGATACGCGAGGCGCGCGCGGCGAGAAGTTTGGAATGGCAATCAGCTAATTTATCGGTGAGCCGCTCCGGGTCCAGATTGAAGCGGGCGGCAAGTGACGCGTCATCGAGTGTCGCGTCCCCAGATGAGACCCTCGACAAGACGCGCCAATCGCAACAACCACGAGCGGACGCGCGCCCACGTGCGATAGCTTTCGGGATGGACGCGGCGTTCGGTCGGCAGTGGCCCGGTCCATTCAGCAGCCAAAGCACCCCACGTTAACCCCGCGCCGAATCCCACAAGGACGATTTTGTCGCCCTTCTTAATCAAGCTTTTTTCAATCGCTTCGACGGTTGCAATCGGGATCGAAGCCGTGGATGTATTGCCATAACGATCCACATTGATCACAAAACGGTCGAGCGGCATTTTCAAATATTTAGCCGCAGTTTCGATGATCCGATAATTGGCTTGGTGAGGAATAATCCATTGCACATCGTCGGTGGTTAATCCCGCCAGCTCAAGCACTTCTTTTGCGGCGTGACCCATTACGCGTGTCGCAAAACGGAACACGGCTCTGCCGTCCATGTGGATGTAATGCTTGCCTTCGTGGACAGTTGATTCGTTGGCAGGATAACGGCTTCCGCCCGCAGGCAATGAAAGCGAATCGCCGCCGGAACCGTCCGAGTGCATCACGGCAGAAAGGACACCGCCCGGCTGATCGCTGGCCTGCAAAACGAACGCGCCCGCGCCATCGCCAAACAGAATACACGTGTTGCGATCCTGCCAGTCCACAAAACGCGATAATGTTTCCGTGCCGATCACCAAAGCGTTTTTGATTGAGCCGCTACGAATGGATTGTGCGGCCATGTTCGTGGCATAGATGAATCCTGTACAGGCTGCCGAAAGATCAAAAGCGCCCGCCTTGCTTGCCCCAAGCTGGTCCTGAATTAAACACGCGGTGGCCGGGAAAATATGTTCCGGGCTGGAGGTCGCGCAGATGATCAAATCAATATCGGTGGGCTTGAGATTGGCAACCTGCAAAGCTTTGATCGAGGCCTTGACCGCAAGCGTGGACGGAAAATCATCCTCGTGTGCAATGTGCCGCTCGCGGATGCCGGTGTGATCGCGAATCCATTCGTCGTTCGTGTCTATCATTTTGGACAAGTCATCGTTCGTCAGAACCTGTTCAGGGACAGCCATTCCCCATCCCGTTATGTGTGCGTATGGCATAAGAGCTTCCCTTTCTATGACTCGAACCTGCTCAAGATCAAAACCGCGTTATGTCCGCCGAAGCCAAACGAGTTCGACATAATATGTTTTGGCGTCGCCTTGCGCGGCTGGTTCGGAACATAATCCAAATCGCAATACGGATCGGGCGTTTCGTAATTGATCGTTGGCGGCAGAATGCACTCGTTCAATATCTTTGTGCAGAAAACCGCTTCGAGCGAACCGGATGCGCCCATCAAATGCCCCGTCATGGACTTTGTGGACGAGATCGGAATCTTATACGCCTGCTCACCAAAAACGGTTTTGATCGCGGCTGTTTCGCTTTTGTCGTTCAACTGTGTGGACGTACCATGTGCGTTGATGTAATCAATATCGGTGATTTTTAGCCCTGCATCGTCCAAAGCACGTTGCATCGAGAGTGCCGCACCCGCGCCGTTCTCCGCCGGGGCGGAAATATGATATGCGTCATCCGATGTCCCATAACCCGTGAATTCACACAAAATTTTCGCACCACGTTTCTGCGCGAATTCCAGCGATTCAAGAACCAACATGCCCGCGCCTTCGCCCATCAAAAATCCATCGCGATCTTTATCGAACGGACGCGAAGCTTTTTCGGGCGCGTCGTTGCGCGTGGACAAAGCGGTCATCACATTCAAGCCCGCGATCGTCAACGGGACAATCGCGGCTTCGGACGAGCCGACCAGCATCACATCTGCCGCACCGCGCCGAATCATCGCGGCGGCTTCGCCTACAGCGTTTGTTCCGGTTGCGCAAGCAGTTACCAGCGACATATTCGGTCCGCGTGCGCCGGTTCGGATTGCCAAAATTCCCGCCGCGCTGTCGGAAATCATCATTGGAACCAGAAATGGACTTACGCGTTCCGGCCCGCGCTCGCGCAGCATTTCGTAATTATCCAACAGCGTGGCAACGCCTCCAATGCCGGTCCCGATCAAAGCACCGACGCGGTCACGATTCGATTCATCAATCTTCAACCCGGACTGAGCCAGCGCTTCGTCCGCGGAAGCAATGGCGAGTTGTGTAAAGCGGTCCATCTTGCGCGCGTCGCGGGTTCCAAACAAAGCTACCGGGTCAAAACCTTTGACCTCGGCAGCAAATTTTGTTTTGAATTTACTCGCATCGAAACGTGTAATTGGCCCCGCGCCCGACTTACCGGCCAGCAATGCGTCCCAGGTTTCGTTCACGTTCAAACCAAGCGGGCTGACACACCCCAAACCGGTTACAACAACTCGAGTCCTCATGCGATTCTCCTCATGCATTAATCTTGAATTTGATTGTGCAACTGATAAAAATTTACGATTGTTATGGATAACTTTACCATGCTGTGCAAAAAACGGGACAAGATTTCGTCGTCTTGTCCCGTGCAATTCTGGCAGTTATAACACGACCAACCGAAATCCGATGCGCTTGTCCGATTAAAGGGATTTGATGATATTCCAAGCCTGCTGGACGTGCATACGGTCATGGTCAGCCATGAAGCCAACTACTTCCATGAAACTAGTCGGGCCAAAAATGGCATGACGGGCTTTGCGCGACCAAACTTTCCGATCCAAACTTTTAAGTTGGTTCAACATTTCTACACGCGCCGACGTAAATTCGCTCAACGCGACAACGCCATTCTCATCCAAATACTTGCGCTCTTTCGCCCACACTGCGCCATCAGGACGCGGGACAAACGGATTGGCATCGTTCAACAATACATCCAGTTGAAGGCGATGGATTTCGCGTTCGGTGTCACGCAGGTGGCACAACACCTCGATCAACGCCCAATCATCAGGAGCAGGCTGATGCGACAAATCCGCGCGATGCAATCCCGAGATCAGACTTTGCAGGATGCCCGGTGTGGACTCCATGATCGTAAGAATCGAATCGATGGATTTGAAGGACGGCTCCAGCGACGCGAGATCAGTTGACTCAAGCCATGAGCGCAGATCAACTAAATTGCCGCGGCGAGCCGCTTCAATATCCGGACCTGAAACGGGCGCGTCCTCGATGTGATATGTCGCCAGCCCAAGCTTTTGCGCGGGCAACAAGTCGCGTTCAACGTCATTGCCCACCATCAACACCGGGCCATCCGGCCAGCCGAGACGACCAAGCACTTCCGCAAAATAGGCCGGATGCGATTTTGAAAAATGGAAAGTCTCGAACGATGAGATCAATGCGAATCGTTCAGGGTCAAATCCAGCCCAGCGCACGCGATGATAAGTTGCTTTTCGCGGAAAAAGCGGATCGGTCGCTATGGCGACGCGGTAGCCTTTTGCAAATGTCCATTCGACCAACTCACGCGCGCCTTCACGTTTTTTCGTTACATGACCAAGCGTGGGAAAAACATTATCGTAAAAATCATCAATCGTCTCGGCAAGTTGTTCTTTTGGCACGCCAATTTTGGGGTAGAACTCAGCTTCAAAAACATCCTGCAATGTGCGCGATGGATCTTCGCTGGCCAGCATCAGCTGCGTACCAGACATCAACGCGGGAAGCATAGCTTGCGGAGAAACGCGGCTGGATAAATGTTTCGATAGTGCCTGAAAATAAGCAGGCACAAACGCATCCATGTTGGTATTAAGCAGGGTGTCGTCGAGGTCGAGGAGAAGTGTAAGAGTCATATTCGATTTTGTTTTGCGCCCATATTGGAGCGCGGCGATCAAACTATTCTTTCACTTTGAATTCTGGCGGAAGTGGATGGCATTCCCCACAGCCAATATGCGGCTCGGCGACCACGCGATTCACTTTTTCGCAGTACGCTGTTACCTGGACGCGGCGCTGGAGAAACGAAGAGATCGGGCGGGCAACCGTGCCTTTTAGTTGCAGAAATTCACAGGCATTAGCCTGCAAAATCGAAGGGACCGGGCATGTTTGGCACAAATCCGCCGACCAGCGCTGGCCCGACGCCTGGAGCAAGCGACATTCCTCCGCACTTCGTCCGCGGAAATAATTTCCGTAGAAATATTTACATTCTTTGCCGGCAGGAGTTTTCATAGGCTTACTTAAAGAAAGAGCGAGCGTCCATTTAATTACAGGCCACTCGCCCAAACCTTTTCTTCAATGTTTTGTGGCCCGTAAATCTTAGACACGCGTCACATATTCGCCGGTGCGCGTGTCCACACGGATCACGTCGCCGACTTTGACGAATTGCGGACACTGGACTTCGAGGCCCGTTTCGGTCTTGACTTTCTTCGTCACGCCGGTTGCAGTGTCGCCGCGCACAGCCACTTCTGCTTCCATGACTTCGAGATCAACCGAAGTCGGGAGTTCGACATCCAACGGCTTGCCATCGTAGAAAGTCAACTTGACTTCCATGCTCACCTTGAGATAACCGGCGCTATCTCCCAGCATGTCAGATTTAATGGCGTGTTGGTCAAACGTGTCGTTGTCCATGAAATAATAGAACTCGCCATCCGAATAAAGGTATTGGACATTGTGGAAATCGAGCCGCGCGTCCTGCACGCGGTCGCCGGATTGGAAAGTCTTTTCGATGTTCGCACCGGTTATCATGTTGCGAGCCTTGATGCGGATGGACGCATTGCCGCGCCCGGATTTGTTGTGGCTGTATTCCAAGACTTTGAAAAGCGTCCCGTCCAACTCAAAGGTCACGCCTTTGCGTAAATCGTTCACATCAATCATACAAAATCACCTCAATCAAAAATTGCGAGCGGCGGCGATTATACTACATCTTCTGAAAGTGACTAATTAGAAGTGCCAAGTGTGAAAGTGCCTAAAGTTAGAAGTGGCGATTATCGAAAGTTGGCCTACTTTGAACTTGGAATTTGGAATTTGGAATTTGGCACTTTAGCTACTTTCCTCTAATGTCCCGCTTCAGCATTCGGGTCTTTGCGCAAAAGGCTGACGGCGTGTTCCAGCGCGGGAATGACTGTTTGTAAATTTTCCGCCGCAGCTTTGGGACTCCCAGGCAGGTTGATAATCAAGACTTTTCCGCGAATTCCAGCCACCGCACGCGAAAGCATGGCGTGTGGAGATTTGGCTGCACTGGCAATCCGCATGGCTTCGGCCAAGCCGGGCGCTTCGCGTTCGATGACGGATCGTGTCGCCTCGGGCGTGACGTCGCGCGGCGCAAATCCGGTTCCGCCTGTTGTGACAATCACATCTACGTCATTACGATCCGCCCAATTCGTCAGTGTTTCGCGCAACATTGATAAATCGTCTGGCAAGATGGACTGATGCAAGACTTCCCATCCTTGTTGCTTGATTAATGCGACCAACGCGGGTCCCGATTGATCTTCGCGCTCGCCGCGCGAGGATCGGTCGGAAACGGTGAGCACTGCAAAGTGTAGCATCATATCAGTTCTTTACCGTAAAGTTTTACACCATCCATGTACGCCCAGCCGTGGCGTTCATAATATTCCATAGCCTCTTCATTGTCCACTGTGACCAGCAAATAACATTTCAAACAGCCTTTGCCACGCAATCGGGTTTCGACTTCATCCATTAAACGGGAGCCGATTCCTTGTCCGCGAAATGAAGCGGCCACCGCCAAATGATAGATCAGACCGCGCCGGCCATCGAATCCGCCAATGATCGTACCGATGATTTCGCCGCCCGCTTCAGCTACTAAAAACAAATCTGGATCGCGTTGGAGCTTTATTGCAATCTGTTCCGGTGCATCCGAACGTCCGACTTTGACACCTTTCTCGATGCTTTGCCAAAGTTGGATTGCTTTCGGATAATCGGCAGGATAATGAAATTCGCGAATTTGAATCAAGGCATCAAAGAGTCTTGCGCGGCTGCTTCAAGAGTTTGATCAAATCATCGGGCATGAAGGGCTTGAGCAAAAAATCATCAGCGCCATGCTGCATACATTCATCACGCATGTTCATGCCGGAGATCATGATCACGCGCGTGTTGCGAATGCCGTCCGATTTTCGGATGGCATCCATAATCTGAAGCCCGTCCTGATTCGATAAATGCACATCCAAAAGTAGAACGTCGGGATCGTCGCGTTTGACTGCCGCCGGGACGTCATCATCCGCATCAAGCGAAACGACATCAAAGCCGTCCATCGTGAGCAGCGTCGTGAGCAGATTGACCATCGTGAGGTCATCTTCTGCCAGCATGACTTTTGCCATTTGCTTTGCCCTTCTTCGATGATTTAACTTTCTTATCTACTGCTACTTTTGTGTTTCCATTGGGCGGCATTTCGAGCGCGGCGTTCAACACATCGTCCACGGTTTCGACAAAAATAAACTTCATGGATTTTTTAATCTCTTCCGGCACATCATCCAAATCATATTTATTGCGTTTCGGCAAAATAACCGTTTCGAGTCCATTGCGATGCGCAGCCAATACTTTTTCTTTGAGTCCGCCAATCGGCAGAACCTGACCACGCAATGTGATCTCGCCAGTCATTCCCAAATGCGGCTTGACCTTGCGTCCAAGAATCAAAGAAACCAACGCAGTCGCCATTGTCACGCCCGCAGAAGGTCCATCTTTTGGCGAAGCGCCCGCGGGAATGTGAAGATGAATATCGCTCTTGTCAAAAAAGTCGGTGGGAATCCCAAGCGACCCGGCACGCGAGCGGACATACGAAAGCGCGGCGCGCGCGGACTCTTGCATTACGTTGCCAACGGAACCGGTAACCTGGAAACCGCGCCCGCCGGGCATACGCGTCGCTTCGACAAATAAAACATCGCCACCAAAAGGTGTATATGCCAATCCCGGAACAATCCCCGGCATCGAAGTACGCTCGTTCAACTCCTCCGGTCCGAGGAAGATCGGATGTTCAAGAAATTCTTCAACTAACTCCGGTGTGATATCGAACTTTTTACCTTTGCCTTCCGCGATGCGCGTCCCAACTTTGCGGCATATCGCACCGATCTTGCGTTCGAGGCTGCGAACACCTGCTTCACGCGTATATTCGCGGATGATCTTCTGCAAAGATTCGTCGCTGAAACTCACCTCGTCGGTGTGCAAACCGTTCTCACGAATTTGCCGAGGAATAAGATAGCCTTTTGCTATCGCGATCTTCTCGCTATCAGTGTAGCCAGAAAGATAGATAACTTCCATTCGGTCATACAACGGACCAGGAATCGTTTCGGCGGTGTTGGCCGTTGTGATAAAGAAGACCTGCGAAAGATCGTATGCCACTTCCAAATAATTATCGCGGAATTCGCTGTTCTGTTCGGGATCGAGAACTTCGAGTAACGCCGACGCGGGGTCGCCGTGATAATCAAAGGTAAGCTTATCCACCTCGTCAAGCATGAAGACAGGATTCTTGGATTCAATTCGACGCAAGGATTGCAAAACGCGTCCCGGCAACGCACCGATATAAGTTCGACGATGTCCGCGGATTTCCGCTTCATCGCGCACGCCGCCCAACGAAGCGCGAATAAATTTGCGTCCCATCGCACGCGCGATGGACTGTCCAAGCGAGGTTTTTCCGACACCGGGCGGACCGATGAAGCACAAGATCACGCCTTCGCGTTCGCGTCGGATCAAGTCTTTCGGCGCCTCTTTGACTTCATCCTTGCGTTCGAGTCGCAATTTGCGAACGGCAAGGAATTCAAGGATGCGATCCTTGACATCTTCCAAACCATAATGATCCGCGTTCAAGATTTCGCGCGCGTGAGAAATATCAAGATTATCTTCGGTTGACTTTGACCACGGGACCGAAACCAGCCAATCCAAATAAGTTCGAATCACACCATATTCCGCAGCCGCGCTCGATAAACGCGACAAGCGATCCAACTCGCGGCGCGCCTGCTTATCGGCTTCTTCCGGCATTTTCGCTTCGTCAATCTTCTTGCGAAAATCTTCGACCTCGGCAGCCTGGTCATCCTTTTCGCCGAGTTCTTTTTGAATAGCTTTCATCTGCTCGCGCAGAAAATATTCACGTTGGACTTTTTCGATTTCGCCGCGCGCTTCGTTCTGGATTTTTTGTCCAAGCGATAAGACTTCCGCCTCGCGTACAAGCAGGCCAATCAATTTATGCAGTTTTTCGCCGACCGAATCAATTTCCAGAATTTCCTGCGAGTCTTTTAAATCCATGCGCTGGAAATTGGCAATCGTATAAACCGTTTGAAGCGGATCTTCGAGCGAAGTAATCGAATTGACCAATTCCTCCGGGAACGACGGAATCATTTGCGTGATCTGTTGGAACTGGTCACGCGCGTTGCGCGCCAGCGCGTCGATCTCTAAACCTTCTTCAATTTTTTCTGGCGCGAGTTCGATCTTCGCTTTTAGATACGGCTCCTCTTCGACAAATTCGCCAAGCCGAAAACGATCCATGCCTTGAACCAGCAAACGAATTGTTCCATCCGGCGCGCGCAAGAGGCGATGCACGGTTGCAATCACGCCAACCTTATACAGATCATTCGGCCCTGGCGATTCCAATTCGGGATTCATCGCGGCCACGAGGCCAACCAATTTATCGGCGGCCACTACATCGTCCACGAGCCGAACCGAACGCGGCTGGCCAACCGTCAGCGGCACCGCCGTCTGCGGATAAACTACAACGCCGCGCAACGGCAGGATCGGCAAAACATCCGGATATTTCGGTGCGTCATCTTTCGATTCAGTTTGTTCAGCCGATTCATCTTTTTTATTATTGAATCGCGAAAAGACCGAAGGCACGAGCATCTTCAGCTCGTCATCGGATGCGCCAATCCATTCAAAAAGTTCGGCCATGCTGGTTTGCCAGCGCGTTGCAGGCATTATTCAGTCTTCGCTTCCGTTGTTTTTGATTTCGGCATGATCACAGTCAAAAAGCCGTCATGATATTCAGCGGTGGATGCATCAAGGTCAACCGGACCTGGGACGCCAATCGCCGTCGAGAATTTTCCAAAACGAATCTCCATTTGATGATAAGCGCGTCTTTCCGCGACGTCGGGACGGACTCCGTTTATCAGCAGGAAACCACCCTCGAACGTAACCTCGAAATCGGATTCGCGCATCCCGGCCACTTCCACGCGGACAACGTATTCATTCCCAGTTTCATACATGTCCGTTGGCGGACTCCACACGCCAGCGCTCACCTGCCAACTGACCGCATGAAGAATTTCGCGTCGGTGTTCGGTCAGCGTCACCGTTTCGGATTTTCTTATCACGGTTGTCATAGCTTGCTCCTTACCGATATCAAAAGAACTGCGATGATTCGAATCATCGCAGCACGTTCACTTTAATGCTTTCTTTGCAGCGTCCAATACTTCTGCATAATTCGGTTCATCACCGAGCGCAGGCATGTAAGCCACATATGTTACTTTGTTATTCTTGTCAACGACAAAGACTGCTCGGCGAAGAATGCGTCGTTCTTTGATAAGCACTCCGTACTTCTCACCGAAGTCTGCATTCATGTGATCTGAAAGCGTCATAACCTGGTCCACGCCTGCCGCACCGCACCAACGTTTCTGTGCAAAGGGCAAATCCATGCTGATGACTTCGATGGCAATATCTTTGCTCAAGGATGCGGCTTCCTGATTGAAACGCCGTGTTTCACGGTCACAAACATCCGTGTCCAAGGACGGAACCGCCGCCAAGATACGAACTTTGCCTACAGTGTCAGCCAATCCGCGTTTGACGGACCAATCCAATGCTTGAACTGCAAAGTCAGGCGCGGTTTGCCCGACTTTGATATCGCTGCCAATCACAGTAGCATCCTTGCCGCCAACTTTGATCAAACCAATTCTTTCGGTAGACATAATTCTCTCCTATTCTGAACCAATAAATTGTTCCTTGCCTCAGCGCCCCTGGCGGGATTCGAACCCACAACCTCCTGCTTAGAAGGCAGTTGCTCTATCCGTTGAGCTACAGGGGCATCGGATTTCAAGCATTGGCTGCCGCGACCGCATCCACATGCTCTTCGGGCTTTGAAGCACCAGCCGGCCTCAGGCCTCGATACACGCGCGGACCGGTGAGGGTTCTCAAAATGGTCTCCGCCGGGCGATTGAGTTTCTTCGACAAATCCGCGGCGCTCATTGGTTGGTTTCCGCTCACCAGAAGGTTGCGGAAAACCGCCTCGACCACTGTCGTATGTTCGGTCACAAAATCTGGTTGCAGGGCGCAATGACTCATCAGGGCATGTTGGATTCCATCTACCGGCTTTACTTCAGCAGTCAATGGATCAACCCAATCAATCATCGCGCCTTCCTGCAAATCCGCCAACGCCTGTTGATGTTCCGGGCATAACAAAGAGCGAAGATAAACGCGCCAGTCGCGGTCGTTCTGTTCCCACCACGCAAAGTCAATTTGGAATGGCGTCTGGACGGTCGGTTTAAGCAAGCTCATTTTCACTCTCCAGACGGAAATGCAAATCGCCCACATGGATAAAGCGCGATTGGCTGGCTAACATTGCAAACAATGGCCCGGGCGGAACGCGGCGCACTAAATTCATTGCTGCATAAAGTTCCTGCGCATGCACGTGCCCTTGCGGAGTCAGCTTTGTTAATTCACGCATGATGGAAACAACCAATTCTTCAAACGGCCGCTTTTTCTCCCAAAGCGGATCAAGCACCTTGAAATCAGAAACATAAATCGCCATGCGGTCATTGAATTCGGCAGTGATTGGCTGCTTGAGCATTGCAAACACCAAACCACCATCCGCGCCAACGATCAATGTGCGAATCCAATCCTTTGCGGACTTTTGTGTCTTCGCTTCGATGATGACCTCGCCGGGTTTTTGCCCACGTCGGACGGCGATCAAGCTCCCCGGCATCAGTTGATGTGATTTGTACCACTCACGCAAGCCAAAAACATAACGATGCTCGAGAGCGACCCAGCCCGGAATCTTCAATCCGGATTTCGCATCAACAAGCGTAAAGCGGACGCGCGGTGATTCGTACGCAGTTGGAAATAAAGTCCGCGTGCGAGCTGAAAGCGGCAGCGTCCCTGCGCGCAAATGCGGATAAATCAGACTGATCGTTACTTCCTTGACTTCTTTATGTTCTATATTATCGCTTTCGCTTAGCTCATCATCCAACTGTGACTCGAGCTTCTTCATCTCGTCCAACAGCACAGTGGGATCGTAATCAATTTTTGAATAATGGAGGAATGACGGAACTTCGCGCACGCCATCGGGTTCAAGCCGACGCAGACACCAAAGCACCTGTCCGGCAGGTCCAACTTCGTCGAAGCGGCCATCATTTTGCAAAGCATAATTCATGGAAAATTCGGCCAACTTTGGATTGACGCCAGACGGCAATTCAACATCTTTCAACAACACCGAGACTGGCTGCGGCTCGCCCTGCGCCATA
>JAJYOO010000422.1 GCA_021796155.1 Chloroflexota bacterium | reverse complement strand
GTATGTCATTTGCACTTGGTATGTAACAATACCTTCGCCATTTGTGGGACAATTTGCCAAATTGTCCCTACTACGCTCGCCGCTCCCAATACCGCATTGACGAAGGTATTGATATAATCGCTTTATTCCTTAAAAAGGAGAACTTTATGCAGAGTCTGGCGCGTGGTTGGTCGTTTTTGCAGCAAGCCTGGCAAATGGCATTCAAGGATAATGATTTGATCAAACCGTCCATCTATGCCATGATCGCCGGCTTTATTGTTTCGGTCGTTGGGATCGTGCCATTGATCGCTGCGGCATTCCTGCTCGGCGATAGCAGTTTCATTGGTCAGGCCGTCATGGTCATCCTGGGAGCGATTCTGATTTTTGTCCATTACGTGGTAAGTTACCTTTTCTCCGGCATGACTGTTTACCTGATTTATGGTTATCTGGCCGAGGGTGATGGCCGCATGGACAAGGCCTGGGCGAAAGTCCAGCGCGAGTTCTGGCATATTCTCAGCCTGGCCGCGGCTTCGACGGTGGTCAGCTTGTTCACCAGCGCGCTTCGCAATCGCAGTCATCGTTCGCGAAATGCCGCGGCGGGAATGATCGGCAGCGCGGTGGGAGGCATCCTCGAAACGGTCTGGACAGAAGCTTCTTATTTGATCCTGCCTGCGATGATGATCGAAGATGTCAATCTTGTAGATGGCGTCAAGCGCGCCACGTATATTGCCAAAAATAATTTGTTGCTGATCGGTGTCAGCACGGTCGGCGTGAGATGGATTACAGGCGCGATCAGCTTTGTCCTCGGCGCGATCGGACTCGTGATCGGCGTCGGCCTTGGACTCGGAATCATTTCGGTGATCAATTCGAGCGCGGCCGGACTCGTGATTGGCATCGGCCTCGGCGCATTGATCTTCTTTGTCTTCGTGATGGTTGCCAGCGTCATCAGTTCGTACACGATGACCGCATACAACACCTGCCTCTTCCTGTGGGCGCGAGATGTCGAAAAAGCGCAGGCTCAGGGACAGCCGATTCAAGTTGCAGCGCCTGCTCCATTGGCGGCTGTGTTGGGTTAAATATCAACCGGAGATGAACAAAGATAAACAAAGATTTTTATTATCTCTGTTTTCCCGTTCATCTCTGGTGAATGAATTTGGCGGAGAATGAAGCCAGAACAGCGTCGTGAGATCATCAGTTGGGAAGAGGTGGATCGTTTGGTGGATCACCTTATCCCGCAATTCCGCCGTGAGTTCACCGCGATGGTGATGATCACGCGCGGTGGAATCGTCCCTGGCGGATTGCTGGCGGATGCGATGAACATCACGCATATCCTCACGGCGGCGGTGGATTTTCCGGCACAGCTTGCCAGCCAGAAATCCTCGCTGATGGCATGGCCCGAGTTCATTCAATTTCCCGCCGAAGATAAATTGCGTAACCGCCCGACTCTGATCGTGGATGATGTTTGGGGTTCAGGAAGAACCATCACGGCAGTGAAGAATCGCGTTTCTGCCGCGGGCGGATTTCCCGAAACGTGTGTGCTGCATTTCAATCCGTATCGGAGTTTGTTCGGCACGGTGCGACCGGATTACTATGCGGCGATTACCGATGCTTTTGTCATTTATCCGTGGGAGATCGACCGCGGGGTGGACAAGTTGATTCTCGGTGAAGAGCCAAGTTAACATGTCATTGCGAGCGAAGCGAAGCAATCTCATGTAATATTCAAACGAATGTTAGAGGGGATTGCTTCGTCGTGGCGCCACTCCTCGCAACGACATCTATAAAAATATGATATTACATTCACTCATGGCAATCTCCTTCTCTATTCTTCGGTCGCCATTGAGTGTAAATCTTAAAATCTCGCTGTACTAAGCGAAGTCTCGTTGTAGAGTTAGTCTATTATTATTTCGCTGGCTTGTACTTTCTCCCTCGCCACGTCACACCTTGACCCGATAATACCTTCCACGTTGACGTAAACATCATGGCCGCAAAGACCGCCGCACCGATCGGCGTGGTCAACGCGTACCAGCGGGGAATATTCATCTTGTAAGCGACCATTGCGCGCATGAAAACCAATACAGCCCAAACAATCAATGCCTCAGCGATGATTGCGGTTGCCATCCATCCGCCGTTGTGAAAGTACCAGAATAATCCAAGCAGCGGCCAGACGGGCATGAATAGTGCCGCGATCACGGAAACCAACGCGCCGAACGCACCGAGCAAAAGCAATCCACGCTGGTCATGCAAACCAAGATAGATGTTTTTTGTCCAACCTTCCCATAAGGTTGCGAAGGATGTGTACATGCGTGTCCGCGCCACCTGCCTTCCGTCCGCGACGATCAAACGATAGCTGTTCCATTTGACCAATTCCGAAATGGCTTTGTCTTCCACAATTTGATCTTTGACGCGTTCGTGCCCGCCGATGGCGTCATAGACGCTGCGCTTGATCATGATGAACTGACCATTGGCAATCGCATCTTTTCTTTTTGGATCATTGACCTTGCGCGGCGAGAATCCGACCGAAAGCGCGGTCATCACGAGCGGGAGGACAACGCGTTCCCAAAATGTTTCTGTAACTTGAAACGTCATGATCGTAAACAAATCTGCGTTCGTTTCGATGGCTTTGGCATAACATGAAGTCAACGCTTCGGGCGCAAGGAATGTGTCAGCATCAATGAAACATAACCAGCCGCCGTGCGCGGCTTTCGCAGCCTGGTATAAAGCATGGGGCTTGCCCGCCCAGCCGGAGGGGAGATCCGAGCCGCCGATGATTTTTAGGCGACCCTTGCGAAGGTTTTCCAGAATGTCCGGCGTCGCGTCCGTCGAACGATCATCCACAACGATGATTTCAAAGTTTGGATACGTTTGAGCGAGCAGGGCTTCAACACAAGCTTGAATATTTCGTTCTTCATTTCGCGCAGGGACGCAAACTGAAATCAAGGGAG
>JAJYOO010000421.1 GCA_021796155.1 Chloroflexota bacterium | reverse complement strand
CAGGAGGCATGAATGATGATGGTTCGTAAAAGCAAGGGGCTCGGTGAACGCCACCAAAGGATTCTGGACTTCATCCAGGATTATCAGCGTAAATACAAACACCCCCCTTCCATTCGCGAGATCGGCGAGAATTGTGGCATTTCGTCCACTTCAGTTGTAAATTATTATCTGGATCAATTGGAAAAAAGTGGACACATCGAACGCGATCGGAAAATTTCACGCGGCTTGCGCGTCATTAGCCAGACCCCAATCGGAGAAATGTTCCGCGTCCCCGTTCTCGGACGGATTGTGGCTGGTGAACCCATTCCTGTTCCCGCGTCTGATTTCAATTACTTCGACGCAGAAGAGTCAGTTGAGATCGCGACATCGCTCATGCCAACTCGCGAAAAAGGCAAAGAGCTTTTCGCCCTCGAAGTACAGGGAAATTCCATGATTGATGCGATGGTAAATGATGGCGATATCGTCGTCATGAAACCAACTCAGGAAGCCAGGAATGGCGACATGGTCGCAGTTTGGCTGCCAGACAAAAACGAGACCACACTTAAATATTTTTATAAAGAAAAGGACGGCTTCCGGCTCCAGCCAGCTAATCCAACCATGAAACCAATCATGGTCAAGAAAAGCGAACCGCTTGAGATCAAAGGCAAAGTCGTGATGGTTATTCGAAAAGTTGAGATGGTGGCGTGATTTTCAAAAAGTATAGATAACAAAAAATCAGTGGCGTCTTCCGCCACTGATTTTTTGTTTATTTGATCTTGATATGCCCTTTTTGTGGTGAGGGACTGGAACTTGAAGACCCGGGCTGGCCCGCAAATTTTATCCGGCTCTTTTTGCGACCTCCACCTACCGAGCGAAGTCCCAAACCGACAAGCATTGGCAATGCCAGCAACACCAACAAAACAATGAGTATGCCACCGAACAATGCCCATGATTGACCGGGAACTTCAGGCAACACGCCGCCAGGATTGTACTGCGAGTTCGCCGCTACAGCAGCGCCGCCACTGGTCAAACTTACAGATAGACTGCGATTGATTCCGTCCCGCAAAGTTGAAGGCGAAGTGTACGTCAAAGCATATTCATTTTGTAAAGTGGTCCCATACTGTTGAAACAGAGATGCAAGTTGGGATGGGTCCGGCTCATAAGTATAGATACCACCTGCGCGCTGTGCGAGGGACTTAAGGCTGGCCTCGTCAATACCTTGCAAACTATTAGAATCTTGTGGATTTCCCAAACCAATTGTAGAGATCGTCAGACCACTTGGGCCAATCGCATTGATAACGGCATCCGCATTATTCTTGCTGCGGTTATCCATGCCGTCGGTCAGAAGAAGAATCGCTTTGCGGCCGCTGACGCTGGACAGGTCTTGCTCGGCCTGCATCAGCGCGTCAAACATGGCCGTATCCGTACCCGGTTGAAGCGAGTCAATGGTCTGAGTCAATTGCTGATGATCGGAAGTTACCGGCTGATTAACTTCGATATGAGTATCAAAGGCAATTATTCCAGCCTGATCGCCCGGGCGCATCTGATCCACATAGGCTTTGGCTGCCGTCTTTGCAAGAGTCAACTTATTAGCGGTTGCCATGCTTCCCGATATATCAATCACCAGCATGGTCGTCAATTGACCAAGCCCTTTGGTGTTCGTTTGGCCGCCAGTGCCTTTGGCAACAGCGGTCTGCATCACCTTACCGTTCTCAGAAATCTGGATTGTGCTTGGGTCAACGCCAACTGGCTGACCATTTGCATCCGTCACGGAAACATAAACTGTCACCTGAGGAAACTTGGATGTATCAACTTGTGTAATGCGGATCTGTGGCGAAGCGGGCGTCGGCGTCTGGGCAAAAGCTTCAGGCGCAGACCAAAGCGTCAGCACGAAGAGCAGGCTCAAAGTCAGAATGAAGCGGGAAATTTTTCGCATGGTTACCTCTTATCGTGATAGACCATCTCAGTATTGCCCATGCGAATCTTTTGTCCATTGGAGAGCCGGGCAAGTTCGATTTTTTTGTTATTGATAAACGTTCCCGACATGCTCATATCTTTGACCGTGAATTGTTTACCATCACCGGTCAGCATTGCGTGTTGTGGCGCGATATCCGGGTCGGGAAGGACGATCTCGGACTTCAAGGCCGAGCTGCCAATGGCAATTGCCGGGCCGCCAGCGTGTATGAATTTGTCGAGAATGAACTCGGTGCCTTTAAGTTTGCCAGAGGTGACTTCAAGCCAGGCGCGCGAAAGCAATACAACGATCAGTGAAATGAACGCGCCGACGGACGCGCCCAAAAGGACGAGTCCCGAAGCCTTGCCTGTTAGCGGATCTTTGAGCAGGTTATGGACGGCTTCGAGCAAAATTCCGCCGAGAGCGCCGCCAATCAATCCACCAAGCATTCCTTTCCAAATCTGACTTTTGCCGACCACGCCCTCCGCCAAACCGATCAGCAATCCAAAGATGCCCCAGCCCAGCGCGCGGCCAAAGTAGCCTGCGCCCGCAGATTGAAATAAAAATTCGCTGAGCGGGAGGCCAATAGCGCCGGCGACCAAACCCAGCAGGCCGCTGAAACCACCGGCTTTTAATGCCTGGATTGGATTGAGCGTCATCACACCTTCAGTAATTCCGATAAACAAGCCGATGCACAAACCTACCAACGCGCCGACAATGGCTTCGCTTGTATACAAATTGGATGTGAAGGACAAACCAAGCACGTCGCTCACCTGCCAGCCAATCAACCCACCAATCGCGCCGAGCACCGCGTAGAAATACGTTCTCATTCGTCTGCTCATTTGGAAGCTCCTTTCTCTTCATCAAACTGGTAGAGATTGGTCCAATAGACCATACTACGACCATAATTGCCATCCAGTTCATAGAAGCCAAAATAACGCGTTGGATCGAAAATCCCACTCTTCTGGCGGACAAAAAAACCGCCGGTCGCTGATA
>JAJYOO010000420.1 GCA_021796155.1 Chloroflexota bacterium | reverse complement strand
ATGAAAATGTTTATCCGGTTGGCGTTGCGGAGTTGGTTGCAAAGTCCGCGAGGGATGGCTGGCCGAAAGAAATAGTTGTTGTGGTTGAAGAACCAACATGAAACGTCAGTGCGAACCGCGTTGAGCGGAGGGCGAAGCCCGAAGTCGAAGCGGCAATACAGTAATTATGCATATTCTTATTATTCATCAAGCCTTTGCATCACTCGACGAGCCCGGCGGGACGCGTCATCATGAGTTTGCGCGTCTGCTTGCCGCGCACGGGCATCAAGTGACGGTGATTGCGAGTCCGGTGAGTTATATAACGGGGGCCCCCTCCCAGCCTCCCCCATTTTCCGGGAAAATGGGGGAGGTGCCGAAAGCGGAGGGGGTGAGAATTCTCCGCGCTTCTGTCTACGAAGCGCATCATAAATCCTTTTTTCATCGTATCATCGCATTCTTCTCGTTTATGCTTTCATCATTTTTTATTGGATTGAAAGTAAAAAACGTGGATTTGGTTTGGGGCACGTCGCCGCCGATCTTTCAGGGCGTGACAGCTTGGATGTTAGCGCGGCTCAAAGGTGCGAAGTTTTTGTTTGAAGTCCGCGACTTGTGGCCGAAGTTTGCCGTTGCAGTTGGTGTGTTGAAAAATCCGATTCTGATTTGGCTAACGGAATGGCTGGAGCGATTCTTGTATCGCCGCGCGGACCGGGTGATGGTCAACAGCCCGGGATTCATCACGCATGTTTCCAGTCGAGGGGCGAAGCGAGTGGAATTGATTCCCAACGGCGCGGACCCGTCGATGTTCGATCCATCGAACGATGGCGCGGACTTTCGTCGCGCATATCATCTCGAAGATAAATTTGTCGCGTTGTACGCGGGCGCGCATGGAATGTCGAATGATTTGGATGTCGTGCTCGACGCGGCGAGGTTGCTGATGGATGAAAAGAAAATCCAAATCGTTTTGCTCGGCGATGGAAAAGAGAAGCCCGCGTTACAAAAGCACGCTGAAGAAATGAAGCTTACGAATGTAACGTTCGTGCCGTCCGTGCCAAAATCGGAAATGCCGAACGCACTTGCCGCGTCGGACGCATGCATCGCAATCTTGAAACCGCTTGAAGAATACAAGACAACATACCCGAACAAAGTTTTCGATTACATGGCGGCTGGACGCGCGGTAGTGCTCGCGATTGACGGCGTGATTCGCGAAGTAGTCGAAGCCGCAGGGTGTGGATTGTTTGTCGAACCGGGGAATCCAGCCGCAATGGCCGACGCGATTCGCAAGCTGGCAAACGATCCAGAAAAAAGGCGTACGATGGGATCAAACGGCCGCAGGTATTTGGAGGAAAACTTTAGCCGCGCGGCGATTGGCGAAAAGCTGGTTGGCTTGCTGGAACAGATGCTGAAAAGGCAAAAATGAGGATGTGTTGATTAAGCATTCTCAATACAATTATTGGAGAATAATCATGCCCGATGTAATCAACCTCACTGATAAATTCAACTTATTTCAAGAACCCTGGCGTCCTAAAATCGTGGGAGAGCTGAACGACTCGTACGTCAAACTCGCGAAGCTCAAAGGCGAATTCGTCTGGCATCATCACGACAACGAAGATGAATTGTTCCTCGTCGTCAAAGGGACGCTGGTCATCAAGTTGCGCGACCGCGATCTGACCATCCACGAAGGCGAATTCGTCATCATTCCCAAGGGCGTGGAACATTTGCCGGTAGCGGAGGAAGAAGTCCATGTTTTGTTATTGGAGCCGAAGTCCACGTCGAACACGGGAAATGTGCAGAACGAGAGAACTGTCGAAGCCGAGTGGATCTAAATTTTTAAACACAAAGTACACAAAGATCACGAAGTAAAAGAAGGTTTTTCCTTTGTGTTTAGTTTTTTATGAGCCAATGGATTTGAATATGTCACCGAATGAATCTCGAACCGTCTGGTCTTCCGACTCTGGAGACTTGCGGAAAAAGAATGAGCGCAAACCGATTGTCAAATCTTTGCCGCCAAATCAGCAGACGGCTTACCTGCATCGCGACTCGAAAGGACGCGGCGGAAAAGGCGTTACGCTGATCAGGAATCTCGTTCTCTCCGAAGGCGATATGTCCGCATTAGCGAAGAAGGTCAAACAAGCTTGCGGCGTTGGTGGAACCGTCAAGGACGGCGTGATCGAAATCCAGGGCGAGAACCGTGAAAGGATCGCGGATGTTTTGATTAAATTAGGGTACAAGGTTAAACTTGCGGGCGGATAGTCAAAGCGTTATTTATTGATTGCTTAGCAGGCGCAAGTTCAGAAAATTGGAGTCAACATGAATAAGTTGAAAATCAGGGATTTTCCAATCGTGATGTGGTTCCTCGGGTTGATTTTTCCCGGTGTGGGCATGATCTTGCTCTTCATGCTCCCTGGAGGAAACTTTTCGTTTTTGCCGTTGATCTTCGTAGTTGTTGGATTGCCGTTCTTGCTCTTCTCCAGCATTCTGACGATTTTCGCAGACCGGAACAGCCGTGTGCTTACGTTGAAATATTCATCGTTGCTGCGGAGGAATTCCAGAGAAATCTCGTTTGACGATATTGCCAGCGTTGATGTGCAATCCAGCATCAGCAACGATGATGGTTCCACAAGCTATACATATCGAGTCGCCGTGTTCCTGAAGGATGGCAATGTTGTTCCGTTGCGTTCATATTATTCCAGCGGTTCGCGCAAAAAGGAGGAACGGGCTGATCAACTGAGAAAATTCATCGGCGTTCAAGCTGGTGAAATGGTTGCAATGAATTCTGGAATGGCATACGCACAAACGCCGCCTTTTGCTGGTGGACAGATAACGAACGCGCAGGAAAGTGTGACGAACGGCGTCCATTGGAAGTTTTATTACACAAACATGGGAAACTCCACGGTCACTCATTGGCAATCTGCGGACTTCACGCTGCCGGGATCGTTCATTTATCTGACGCAAAAAGTGGACGGTCAACACGCCG
>JAJYOO010000419.1 GCA_021796155.1 Chloroflexota bacterium | reverse complement strand
GAATGCTCTGGATCACCGTCATTGTGTTAGGCTGGCTATTCGACTTCCTTTTCTGGAAGCAATCTTTCGGAGTCAACTTTGCGATCTTTACCGTGCTTTGCCTGGTTGGTGGATTTCTTATTTTATGGATGGATCAAAAGCACGCGGCGCGCGGGACGTTATGGCTGATCCCGTTGATTTTATTTTTCGCGGCCATCACATTCGTCCGCGCCGAACCGATGACCGTGTTGCTCGGCGTCGTGTTCACGCTTTTTCTGATGGGGGTGTTGGCTGTCAGCTTCCTCGGCGGACGCTGGTTCAAGTATGGCGTGGCTGATTACTTCAACAACTTTCTTAAACTTATCGGGAGCATGATCGCGCGGCCAATTGTTTTCAATTCCGAAACTCACCGCGAACAAAAAGAAAATGGAGTGTCACGTCCGAAGATCAATCCATGGCCAATCGTGCGCGGCCTTGTGATCGCGCTTCCTATTGTGGCAATCTTCGCCGCTTTGCTTGCTTCAGCGGACACCATCTTTAGCAATGAACTCAACTCGTTTCTCAAACTATTCTTCAATTTGGAAAATCTTCCCGAATACATTTTCCGCCTTTGCTATATTCTCATCATCGCTTATGGGCTGGCCGGGACATTTCTCCACGCCGCTTCACAGAGCAAGGATGAAAAGCTGGCTGGCGAGGATAAACCGTTTGTCTCCCCATTCCTTGGTTTTACAGAAACCACGATTGTGCTTGGAAGTGTCGCTGTTCTCTTTGCGGCCTTTGTCATTGTTCAATTCCGATATTTCTTCGGCGGACAGGCGAACATCAATATTCAAGGTTTTACGTATTCAGAATATGCGCGCCGCGGTTTCGGCGAATTGGTGGCGGTTGCCTTGTTCAGCTTGCTCATGATCCTTGGACTGGGCGTCATCACCCGCCGGGAAAACGAAGTGCAACGTCGCGTTTATTCTGGTCTGAGCGTTGTTATCGTCGTGTTGGTGATGGTCATGCTTGTGTCTGCATATCAGCGTTTGAATCTTTACGAAACTGCTTATGGCTTTTCCCGCTTGCGGACGTATACACACGTCGCCTTGATTTGGATTGGACTTTTACTTTCTGCGGCTGTTGTGTTGGAAATCCTGCGACGCGAACGCTTCATGGCTTTGGCTATATTAACGGCATCGCTTGGATTTGCGATTTCCCTTAGCCTTTTGAACGTGGATGGATTTATCGTGAGGCAAAATGTCTGGCGCGCCGCGCAAGGCAAAGGGTTGGATGTGCCTTATTTGGTTTCGCTCTCGACTGATTCAGTTCCTGTGCTGGTGGATATTTATCAATCTCCATCCTATCCGGGCCTCACTCGTGACGCGGTTGGCGCCGTCCTTTTTTGCCGCTTGCAGTCTGATGCGAGTCATGCAAACACGGATTGGCGTTCTTTGACTCTTATCCAATGGCAGGCAGAACGGGCTCTGAAGAAGGTGCAGGGTCAATTGGCTCAGTATCACATGGTTAACAGTCAACAGGAATTTCTCACGCCCGGGAGCGTTTTGTACGGATGTTATCGTGGCAATGATTAGAAAAGAAGTGCGCCGAAAGGCGCACTCTGGTTATTGGTTCTTGCGTAATTAATTGTCGAGTCTTGACCAGCTGCGATATCGAGCTTTGTCGCCCGGCGCAGGAAAGCGCGGCGCACGGACAACCAAATCTGCGTTGAAATGTCCAACGACAAGGATGTCTGCCATGTGGTTATGTTACCAGATTGATTATCGTTGAATCTCCACCGGCGTGCCGACTTCCGCCCAGTTATAAAGTTCATGAGCCTCGTTGATGCCAAGCACCACACATCCGAAGGAGATTGGCGTTCCGAGATAACCAGCCCAGAGTCGCGTCCCGCCGGAGAGAATCGGCAAAGCATGGATTCCATTTTCAAGACTGCCCGACCAATAAATGCCGAGCCAATCCGGCATCCAAATGTTCCAGGTTGCTCCGTACGCGTTGGGAATTTTGTCCAGCACGCTGAATTTGCCAACGCGCGTGGAATTGCCCATGCCCGTGGACGCGACAAAACTATAAACGATCTGCCCATTATCGTACGCGTATAAATGCTGGGTGGAAATGGAAACGAGAATGTACTTTCCGCCCGCATTAACTTGCGGCGAGTCAGCAGCATTGGCTAAGTTATTCGACGCGGAATACGCGGGGATGGGCGTATCTGCCACAATTTCCATTGAGAGGGCGGGCGGCGTGTTTGTGGCGGTGCTGGTCGGGATACTTGTTGGAATACTTGTTGATGTGCTTGTAAATGTTGGCAATGGAGATGGGAAAGGAGAAGCCGTGTAGGTCGGCTTTGGAATAATGACTCTGGCCCACGGTGCAGGCGAGGTCGCTGTTGGCAGAAACGCCTTGGGCACATTGGCAGCGCAGGCGGCCAAGGCAAACGCGAACGTTGAAGCGATGATGAAGAACTTTGCGGCGCGGGTCAATTTGATGGTTCCCTTGCTGAGATTTTACAACAAAACGAGCCGATGATGGATTATTCCAGAACCATTTCCGGGCTTGCCTGATCTTCACCGAGGCGTAACAGAATCACACTTGCAAAGACCAAAAGACTGCCCATGATTTGAATGAAGGTCAGTTGTTCATGCAGGAGAAAATAAGCCCAAATGGTGGTGAAGGCAGGTTCGAGCGCGCCGATCAAATTGGCGACGGTTGCCGGTAAATAGTTAAGGCTGACCAAATAGAGTCCGAAACCTCCGACTGTTGGGCCGATGCCGAGAAAGAATAAAATTGTCCAGCCGCTGGCGGACGTTCCAAGCCACATGAAATTCGCGAACAGACTTTGCCCGCCAAAAAGATTCATCACGACATTGAAAAGAAAGAGAAAGACGATTGCGCCACCGAAACCGTACAACATTGTCGTCCACGGGTCAATGGATTTGTTTGCAGAAGTCTTGCCCATCCCCGCGTATTCCGCGTCGAATA
>JAJYOO010000418.1 GCA_021796155.1 Chloroflexota bacterium | reverse complement strand
CGGTGAACGGGCGGAAACATCGCTTGAATGGGTGGCAGGTTCGGCGTCGCGGATGGGATGCGCTGCCCGGCCCACATGGCGCGCACAAAATCAATCGCCTTGCTGACGCTTTCCACACCGGCACCCGGCGTGTAAGGGATTCCAAGCTGCGCGAGCCGCAAAGGAATGGCCGTTCCCATTCCAAGGATGATGCGGCCCGGCGCCATTTCGTCCAACGCGGAAACGGTCATCGCGATCAGCGCAGGCTGGCGTGTGTACGAACTTAGTGCGCCCATTGCCACGCGCACGTTCGGCACCTGCGCCGCAATCGCGGACGCGTAACTGACCGCGTCGCGTTCATACAAACTATCGTGAATCCACACCGAGTGAATGCCGCGTCGTTGCGCCTCGTTCGCCCACCCAATCACATCTGAAACCTTGCCGCGTGCGGCAAAACCTATTCCAACTGCTCTAGCGAGTTCGGACATCTAAGACCTCCAGGTTCTAATAGGTGTGATTGTAGTCCTGGCAAAAATCAAATACAAGAGACGAATGTCATTTTTATAACCCGATGAGAAAGACCAGATCGTTGACGTTCGTGCCGGTGTACCCGCATTTGATCAAATCCCCAAGCGGATCGAAAAAGGAGTACGCATCGTTTCTGGACAAATAAGCGGGCGCGGCCATCCCAAGCCTTTCCGCCCGCTGACGGCTCACGCCGTTAACCGCCGCGCCCGCCGCATTGGTCGGACCGTCGTCGCCGTCGGTGGCGAGCGTGATCAGAAAAACATTTTCGACGCCGCTCAATTCGTCGACGGCGGCCAATGCCAATTCCTGATTTCGTCCGCCTGCGCCGTTGCCTTCGCGCGTGACGGTTGTTTATCCGCCCGCGTTCAAACAAAATGGGTGTTGTTTCTTTTTTCTTTCATCTATTAACTTTTTTGCAAGTTGCAAACCCATTTCCTTGGCTTCACCTTGAATGTTCAATGAAAAAATTTCCGCATCGAATCCTTCGCGCTTTGCTTGTTCCTGCGCGGCTTGCGCCGCGACTTGAATATCACCAACGATAATATTTTGTACGCGCGTCCCCAGCGATGGATCAACTGTCAGGCCCGAGGCAATAGTCTCAAGCGAGTTGCCAATTACATCCGACAAAATCAAGCTGATGACCTGCGCTTTTGTGGCCCGCGCCAATCCGCCGCCTTTGATGCGGTCAAGCTGGCGGCGCAGATTGTTGATCTCGTTGATGGGCGCGCCGCTGGCCAACAGCGCTGAAGTCCTGGATTGTATTTCTTCCAGCGAGACGTTTTCACGCGGCGTCGTGACCAACGCCGAACCTCCGCCTGAAATCAGGCAGATGAGCAGATCGTCCGCATTCAATTTTGAGACGAAATCCAACGCGGCCTGTCCTGCCGCCAGGCTGCGTTGGTCTGGGATGGGGTGTCCGGCTTCCATACCGACGATACGATCGAAGCCTGGGTGTGAAGCGTGTTTTGTCACTATGAACGCATCGGTGAAATGAGGCAAAACGTCTGCGGCGGCCAGCGTCATCGGCTCAGATGCTTTGCCAATCCCCAATAAGAAAATCCGCTGGTGTGGCGGAAGCGTCGCCGTTGCCAGGAAATCGCGCACAATTTTCCCCGGCTCGACCGCATCCAGCGCGGCGGATAAGATTCGCAAAATGCGCGGGTCTTGCAAGGTGTGTGAGCGAAAAAGATTCGCGTCCATGCTTGCAGTATACTTTGACCATGACGAAACCAAAAGTATTTGTAACGCGCTTGATCCCCGAAAAAGGGCTAACTTTGGTACGCGAATTTTGCGATGCAGATATTTGGCCCGGCGATATGCCGCCGTCGCGTGAAGAATTGCTGTCGCGCATTCATGATGTGGGTGGCGTCTTGACTTTGCTTACGGAAAAAGTTGACGCTGAATTTATGGATGCCGCACTGCATCTGAAGGTGATCAGCAACATGGCCGTTGGTTTTGACAATGTGGATGTGGCCGAAGCCACGCGCCGAAAAATCTCGGTTGGAAATACACCCGGCGTTTTGACGGACGCAACTGCAGATATGGCGTTTGCGTTGATGTTGTCTGCGGCGCGAAGGTTGCCGGAGGGGGAGAAGTATGTGCGCGATGGCTTGTGGAAAACATGGTATCCGCAGCTTTTTCTCGGCGCGGACTTTGTCGGCGCGACGTTGGGGATCATCGGCTTTGGAAGGATCGGCCAGGCTGTGGCGAAGCGCGCTCAGGGATTTGGTCTGCGTGTGATCTTTTGCGACCCGACGGCCCAACTTGCGTTTGGTGCAACATCCGTTGACATGGATACTTTATTGCGTGAAGCAGATTTTATATCGCTGCATGTTCCGCTTAATTTGGAAACGCGTCATCTTGTGAATGTAGATTTTTTGGCAAAGATGAAGCCGGATGCAATTTTGGTTAACACATCGCGCGGCGGCGTAGTGGATCAATCTGCTTTATTCGATGCGTTGAAATTGAAGAAAATTTTTGCGGCTGCGTTGGATGTGACTGACCCTGAACCATTGCCTGCAAATGATCCACTGCTCGAACTGGAGAATTGTCTCATCGTTCCGCATCTTGGAAGCGCCAGCAAACATACGCGCGACATGATGGCGTTTCTTGCGGCGAAAAATTTGATTGCTGGATTGAAAGGGGAGAGATTACCGAATTGTGTGAATAAAGAAGTCTATTAGTCTTACTGGTCTAATTGGTCTGAGCGGTCAAGTATTTCGATGGAGTAATTTGCCGGATCTTCTTTTATTGTTCTGTGGCCGTTCTTGTGAGAATTATCAAGGTAACCGATCAAGCTGTTAATTTGCTTGAGAATTTGCGTGGACCGGGAATAGAGATCATCAAATTGCTCTTTTGTAATGTACTCTTCATCGAGAGCAATGTACAGTTGTGACTGTTTCTCAGTACCTGAACGCCTGGCATAGCCGAGGAAGCGGATGAATTCAGAATCCG
>JAJYOO010000034.1 GCA_021796155.1 Chloroflexota bacterium | reverse complement strand
CACAGCCTGTGGCGGATGATTGCACAAAGCCTCCCAGCCTTGTGGACCGCCATCACACATGGTCAGCTTATAGCGTTGATGACTTTCAAAAATCTTGCCGATCAAGCGCAGGGAATTTTGATCATCATCAATGACTAAAACTTCGCTGATGCTGCCATCGGCATTCAGACGATCCAATGCGCCGAGCAAATCTTCTTCGAGGATCGGCTTGAGCAGATAATCGGCTGCGCCAAGGCTGAAGCCGCGTTCCTGTTCTTCGATAATGGAACAGATCACGACAGGGATGTCGCGCGTCTCGCTGTTGGATTTGAGATCGGCTAACACAGACCAACCATCATAGCCGGGCATCATAATATCGAGGGTGATCGCAAACGGTTTGAGTTGGCGCGCCCGCTCTTTGGCTCGCGTCGGATCGGTGAGCGCAACAACTTGATAACCCTGCGGCTGGAGATAGCGTTCGTAAAGCGAGATGACTTGCGGATCGTCGTCAATTGCCAGCACGATCTTTTTATCTGTTGGTTCTGTTATCTCTTCCTTGCCGCGATAAACAGGCAGCGTGAAATAGAACGTGCTGCCTTTGCCGATGGTGCTGTGGACGCCAATGCGCCCGCCGTGCATCTGGATCAATTGGTGGCTGATGGAAAGTCCTAGGCCTGTACCGCCGGTCTTGCGCGTCGGTGAATCATCCACTTGCGAGAACGGCTGGAAGAGTTTGGCTTGGTCTTCCTGCGCGATGCCGGGGCCGGTATCTGTAACGCTAACAAGGATTTCAGGACGGCCAGATGTGCCATTTTCAACGGACGCGTCAACGGTAATCGTGCCATCATCGGTAAATTTGGCGGCGTTCGACATCAGATTAAGCAGAACCTGACGGATGCGGATCGCATCAGCGCGGACGGGGGGCAATTCGCCATGAATATTCTTTACCAGCTTGACGTTTTTGTCTTTCACCAGGCCGCTGGCAGTGGACATGACGCTGGTAATCAAATCGGGCAGATTGACCTGGTCGAAGGCCAGTTCCATTTTCCCGGCTTCGATCTTGGCGAGATCAAGCACATCGTTGATCAATCCAAGCAGATGTTGGCCGGAGTTATAAATCGCGGACAAGTCCTGTTGCTGCAAGTCAGAGATCGGGCCGTCAATTCCTTTTAGAATGACGCGCGAGAAGCCGATGATCGAGTTGAGCGGTGTGCGTAATTCATGGCTCATGTTGGCGAGGAATTGACTCTTGAGCCGATCCACTTCGCGCATTTCCATCACTGCTTGCTGCGATAGTTCATACGAACGGGCATTGTCAATTGCGATGGCGACCTGGTCTGCCAGAATTTGCAGCACGGCCAAATCATCTGTCGTAAACGCGCCAACGTTCGTGGACTGGATGTCCAACGCGCCAATGATGCGGCTGCCAACTCGAAGCGGGATGGCAGCTTCCGCCCGCGTTTCGGGCAGCAAAGGATTCGGCTTGTGTGTCGCGTCGAGGGCCGTGTTGTTGACGATAACCGGCTCGCCTGTATATGTCACTTTGCCGACGATGGAATGCTCGTTGATGGGCAGGCTGTGGCCTTTGCGTTTCATCTCCGTGCCGGCCACACCAGTTGCCTCGCGCAGGACCGCATTGAATCCCGTTTCTTCCACAACGAAGATCGCCGCGTGGTAATAGCCAAACCGTTCGCTGACCAGATTGACTGTCCGAACAAAGATGGTGTTGAGATCAAGTGTTGATGTAACAAGCCTTCCGATTTCGGCGGCAGCGGAGAGATATTCATTCCGGCGTTTAAGTGTTTCTTCCGCGTGCTTGGTCTCGGTCATATCGTGATGGACGGCCAGGAAGCCGATGATGTTATTGCTCTCATCAAGGATTGGACTGTTCACACCTGCAATTGGAATGAGCTGTCCATCCTTTCGCTTGTTCATCACTTCGCCGCTGGCTGTGTTCTTTGAGAGTAATGTTTCCCAGAAGAGTTTGTAATCTTCCTTGGTGAGCAGTCCCGATTGTATGATGCGTGGATTCTTTCCGATGACTTCCTGCTGTTGAAAGCCATAGATTTTTTCAAACCCAGGATTTACATAGATGATTGTTCCATCCGGGTCGGTGATAAAGATCGCGTCGTCGGAATTGTCAATGCCAAGCTTGAACTTTGCCAGTTCTTCCTGCGACCGTTTGCGCTCGATTGCGACCGATGCCTGATTTGCGATCAGGGTGAGTGTCTCAAGCTCTCCTTCGGTAAAACGGATTTCCGGATCGTAGGATTGAACGGCGATTACGCCCATGCGTTGGGCACCGCTTCTTAATGGCGCGCCCATCCAATCCGTCCCGCGCGTTCCGCCTGCTTTGATCTCTCCAGTGCGTTCCAATTCATCCAGCAATTCTGGCGTGACCAACAATGGCTTGCCGGTTCGCAAAATATAACTCGTCAATCCGCTTCCGGGCTTTTGAGACGGCCATGCTGAGTCATGTTCATCGGCATAATAGGGGAACGTCATCATGTCTGTATGTTCATCGTAAAGGCAGACATAGAAATTGCGGGCATACATCAGACTCGCAATGCTCTCGTGTATGACTTTGAGCAGGCTCGACATATCTGGCGCTGTCAGCGCCGCTTCGGATATCTGTGTGATGGAGGTCTGGACTAATTCATTGTGTTTGCGGTCAGTAATATCGCGTGCAACGAGGAAGACTTGTTCCTCGGTCAACTTGGATATCGTAGCGTCAAACCAGTAATCCTTGTGATTAATGTTGAGGGCGTATTCCAGTTTGACCTGTTCATTGGTTTTCAATGCGCGGTCAATCGCTGCCATAATCGGTTCGGCTGACTCTGGCGGCAGGACTTCTTTTGTGGTCTTGCCAAGCATGTCGTCCGGAGGACGATAAAGGCGCGACGGATTTGTCGGCGCGATGCGAAGGTAGCGTCCGTCTTTGCCCAGAACGATAATGACGTCGTTCATTGACGCAAATAGCGCGCGCAGTTCATGTTCGGATCGTTCAACGGCTTGCTGGCTTTGACGTGTCTCTTCAAACAGGCGGGCGTTCTGAATCGCGATGGCTGCCTGCGGTGTGAAGGCTCGCACCAATTCGGCGCTTTCCTGAGTGTAGGCGTTGGGAGTGTTCTCGTCCAGCATCAGGATACCGATCACATCTGGGCCGACGAGGAGGGGAGCGCCCAGCCAGGAGCGGACAGTTGCGGTTTCGGGACGAATTTCCCAGCGCGGATCTTCGAGGGCGTCATTCAGAATGATAACTTCCCGATCCTTTACAACCTTCAGGATCAATTTATCTTCCTCCACCGGCCGCAGGAAGTAACTTGGCGGGCTTTCGAGCGCGGTCAAGCGGTCTTGATCCCTGCTGACGCCCCCAACTTGTTGCCGGTGTCCATCTGGCTCGATGAGTTGGATGGATGCGGTGCGGAACGGAACGAGGCGCGGCAACTGTTCGAGCAGTTGATGCACCACTTCGCTCAGATTCAATGACGAGCTGGCGATGCGCGCCATCTCTGTCAGTGTGTTTGCAATTCGGCGGCGATACTGTTCCCGCTCGAACAGACGGGCATTCTCTGTTGCGATGGCTGCTTCACGAGCGAGACCAATCAGGAATCCAAATTCTGATGGTTGGAAATCAAGCCCGGCACCCGTCCGCCAGACGGCCATGATGCCTGTCAATGTATCGCCCGATAACAATGGTGCGGCCATCAAATGTTCATTTGTTAATTGAGGCGTACCCGCGATAACGAGAGCGCGTGGATCATTCATGGCGTCGTTTACGATCTCGCCAGTTTTGGTTACAGCAATCGAACCCAGAACCCCCTCGCCGAACTTGATCGAATCATTCCTGATCTCTTCCGCTTCATCGCCAAGTGCCACAAAAGCATGGAGGACTTGTCCGCTTGCATCCGGGATATAAACGGCGCTGCTAAACGCATTCAAAGATTCTTTTGCATGCTGGGCGATTTTTTCCAGCACAATTTGAAGATCAAGTGAAGCCGAAATGTCCTGGCCCACTTCCGCAAGCACCGACATTTGACGAGCGTTGCGTTGTGTTTCCTCGAAGAGCCGCGAGTTTTGCAGGAATGTATTGATCTGCAGCAGAATGGTAGCGACCAGATTCTCTTCATGCTCGGAGAGTTTGCGGTCCGGCTGGGTAAAATCAATTCCCAAAGAACCGATTGCCTCTTTTCCGGCGAAGATGGGCCAGATGAACAGACTTTGGGTTCCGCGTAATTTCATCACGTCACGGATGGCAGCGGTAAGCGGATTATTCAGTGTGTCGCTGATGAATAAAGGTTTTCCGCTTTTGATGATCGGCTCGGCGGTCGGATTGCCTTCGATGGGGATCACCACGCCGATATCGCTTTTACCATCCGGGCTTAACGGCGCATCGGCTTGCAGGACAAGCGCGGTTTTTGCCTCGTTTACCAGTGCAATGCCTACGTGGAGCGCAGATACAAGATTGGCAATTTCATTCGCAACGAATTGCAGACTCTCCCTAATGTCCAGAGATCGGGAAGCAGCCGTCACGATGCGATTCATAAGGAGCGCTTCCTGCTCGCGAAGCCGGGTCTCCTGGAACAGCCGCGCATTTTCCATAATGGTGCCGATCTGCGAGGCAAGTGTGGTGATGATAGCCGCGTCTACTTCGCTAAATGCGTTGATGCGGTCCGCATGGACATTCAAAACGCCCAGCAGCTTGTCCTTTGAAACAACGGGCACCGCCATTTCTGACTGGACGTCCGGCAGAAATGGATTGGCAAGCCACTGCGGATCGCTTCGAACGTTATTGGCGATCACTGGCTTCAGAGTCCGCGCGGCCTCGGCGACCAGCGAAACTGGTTGATCCATCGCGATGGTGCGCTCGCCGTGAGTTCCGCGCCGGCCTTCTTCCTTCCAACCGCAAGCTCTGACTGACAGCGTGTTCGCGCCTTCATCCAGCATGAAAATGTGTGCGTGATAAAGATTCAGGCGTTTGCGGGTTTGGTGGACGAATTCTTCCAGCAGTTTGTCGAAATCCAGAATCGTTGAGACTCTGGCCGCGATTTCGGAAACAGCCTGAAGTTCTGCTGAACGTTTCTGCTCTTCCTCGAACAAGCGGTTCTTTTCGATTGCGATGGAGGCTTGTCCGATCAAAGCCATCAGGTGTTGAATCTCGTCCTTGGTAAATGTTGTCGCTTCGGTGTAATAGGCGACAAGATAACCGATCCAATCCTTGCTGACTGTCAGCGGGGCAAACAGCGCGCTCTTGGCCCCAAACTGGACAGCTAGGAGGTCGCGCGTGTTTTTATCCAGCCGCTCGTCTGTGGCCGTGTTTTCCACAACAGTGGGTTCATTTGGGCTGAGAAATTTGACAGCCGGATATTCTTTCACCGATAAATGCGCGGCTCGATGACTCGGATTGGACGCATCCATCGGCCAATCTGCGATAAGGTGCATCATTTCCGGTATTTGTTTATCGTTCCAGGCGCGGTCGAATTGCATCACGCGGCCAAGCGCGGCACGATCCAAGACGGTGTATTTGCGGAGGATGCTGAATATGTCGTCGAAGTTTTGCGCGGCGTTAAGCTCGGCGCTGGCTCGATAAAGTGATTCTGTGTCTGAAAGGGCTTTTTGTGTTTCCTGAAAGAGCCGCGCGTTTTCCAATGCAAGTGATAACTGGTCGGCAACTTGCTTGACCAGCATTTGTTCTTCCATCGCCCAACTGCGCGGAGCTTCCTCGTCCACGACGCGCAACGTTGCCCAGCTCTTTTCGTCCTGCCGGAATGCGAGCGACATCGCGCCGGAAGTGTTCGAGATGGCAGACGTGATAACGGGAGTCTCTTCCAGCGTTTGAGACACCGGTTTGGCCTGACCGGCTTTGGTCCGGGCGGGAGGCGGAAGGATTGCTGCTTTGGCAGTCTCAGTTGTCTTGCCAACGCGCTTGGACGGTTTGACAGCTTCCTTGTCTACATTATCGAAGAGCTGTTCAAGCCGTTTGTTGGTCTTTTTCTTTGACATATTCCATAAGCTCCTGCGCCAACTCGCGATATTGGACGGAACCACGGGCGCCGGGTTTGTAACGTGTAATGGGCAGTCCCGCAATCGGACTCTCGCGAAGTTTCGTGTCTACTTCGATCACCGTTTTGAAAAGTCCTTCGCCGAATGTGTTTTGAAGTTGTTCCTGAATGTTGCGATGCGTGCGGTTGCGCTTGTCGAGCAGCGTGATCAAAATGCGATAACCAAGATTCGGGTTGCTTTCCTGCCGTACGCGCCGGATCACGCCCATCATGTTGCGTAACGCGTACGCGGAAAAATATTCTGCCTGTGTCGGAATGATCAACAAATCTGCCGCGCTCAGCGCGTTGGTTGTGATCGCACCCAGGAATGGCGGGCAGTCGAGCACGATGTAGTCGTACGGCAGCGGCGAGGCGTTGTCAATCGCCCGCTTCAATCCGGATGTGTAATGGGTTCGCACCGGAAGGAATTGTTCCGCGCTTTCGATGCTCGAGTGCGATGGGATGAGGTCAAGATGCTCGATCTCAGTGGAAAGCCGCGCACTCATCAGCGGAGCGGATTCGATCAAGATGTGACTTGAAGTCACAGCCGCGGAGCCGGGTTCGATGCCGAGCGCGAGAGTCAAATTTGCCTGTGGGTCCAAATCCACAACCAGGACTCTTTGCCCGGCCTCGGTCAATGCGGCGCCCAATGAAAGTGTGGTCGTGGTTTTGGCAACGCCGCCTTTTTCATTTGAGATCGCGACAACGTAGCTCATTTATTCGCTCCATTTCCGCGCAGTTTTTCCGTCGGCTCCTCTGGCGTGGACGAGAAAATTTTTCTTTCCGGGTCTTGCGAAACGCTGATGGCCTGCGGGATCAATTGAACTTGTGTTGCACCAAGTGCAGTGCGTAATTCGTTTAGCGCGATTTTGATCATTGCTTCGGGATCGTTCGTGCTCCGAATCTTTGACGTGATCTCGGTCACCATGCGCTCGCGTTCCGCGCGTCGGCTGGTCTCATCGAACAATCGGGCGTTTTCTGCTGAAAGAGCGAGGCGTTCAGCCACCGCTTCGATCAAATCCATTTGGTCGTGACTCAGCATCGCGCCGTGTGGAACTTGAATACTAAGATCGCCAATCGTCTCGCCGCGCAGTTTGATTGGAACGATGATATTGTCGCCATTCGCATTAAGTTCAAGCGGCTTTTCCAATGGCATGGCCCCGCGCGGAGTGTGTTTGAAGCCGGCGAGTTGCTGCTCGCGCGGTAGTCGGCTCCAGGCTTGGCGCAGATATTGACGATAAAGCGCTTCTGCCTCGGTGAGAGCACGTTGGGTTGTCTCAAATGAGCGGACGTTCTCAATGGCGAGACTGACCTGGTCGGCCAGAATCGCAAGGACTTCGATATCTTCCTGTGAGAACGCGTATTCTTTTTTGCTTTGCAAATCCAGAACGCCGACAACTTGATTGCCCCTGCGGAGGGGAAGTGCTGCTTCGGATTTTGTTTCGGGCAGATCGGGATTATTGAAGAACACATCGTCTTGTCCCACCTTATGCGCGATGCGGACTTCATTGGTCGCGGCAACATAGCCAACGATGCCTTGCGAGCCGATCTTCAGGTTGTGATTGCGTTCCAGCATCCGCTTGCCGCCTTCACTGTTGGCTGCTGTGAGATATGTAAATTCGTTGTTCTCATCGTTGAGAAAGATGCCGACGTGATAATAGCCGAAATATTCGCTGATCACCGATGCCACCAGCGGTAATAGCTCGTTGACATTACGAATCGAACTTATTGCGCGCGTCGCCTGGGACACCGCTTCGAATTGCCGGGCGCGCCGATCCGCATTCTGGGAGGCATCCTCGAGCGCGGCGGTTCTCTCCTTGACCCGCTGTTCAAGGGACTGGATCGATTCTTTCAGACCTGTTGTCATCGCGTTCAAGGTTGTTGCAAGCGTTCCGATTTCATCCCGCGAATTTACTTTTGCTGTTGCTTCGAGATTGCCGGCTGTGATCTCCTCGGCAGTTTGCGTTAGGATTCTTAATGGTTGCATCAGGCGGGTGCTGATTCCAACCGCAGCCAACAAAGAGACGACCAGGATTGCGATCACAATGAACAGGCTCACGATGATGGTATTTCTCGCGGACTCGGCAATTTGCGCCTGCGCGGCCGCGGCTCCAGCGAGCAGCTCTTGAGATGGAACAATGACCGCAAGACTGTACCCAATGCTGGGCACGGCGCGATACGCAACGAAATGTTCTGTGCCATTCAACTGGATCGTTTCAAAGCCGCTTTGTCCTGACCCCATTTTGCCCAGGATTTGCCAAAATTCAGGGGGCAGGGGCGCTATGACCTTGGTTGGATCCAACAATTGTCCTAAAGGAACCGCGCTGGCGGATATTCCAAATTCTTTGTACCCACTCTCAGGCAAGGCGATTAATCTTTGATTCTTGTCAATCATGAAAGAGTAACCGGTGGTTCCAACATGGATGCTTGAGACTAGGTCGGTAATTTTATTAAGTTGGAAGTCCATTGCGACCACGCCGCGAAACGTCCCGCTCGAATCGTAAACAGGCGCGCTGCTTGTCACGATCAATCCGTGGCTGGCGGCGTCCAGATATGGGGCAGACCACACGGCCTGATGAGATGGGTCTTGGGACGGTGACGCGTTCACGAACCATGGTCTTTGGGTCACATCGAAATCCGGCGGCACAACAGACGCTAGGTCAATGTTAGGGTAGTAGATGGTCTCCCCGTTTATGCCTCCGAAGTAGACGGCAACCACATCTGGGTTAGACTTAAGAACCGTCGGAACAGTAAAATCCAACTGCCTGACAGTATTCAACTCGGATATCAGGTCAGGCGTAAGGTCATTTTTTGCAGGGATGAAGACCGAGGCTGTATCAGTTTTTGAATTATCCCAACTGCCGTTTGATAGACGATACAGGGAATTAGTTGCATCCCAATAGGCTCCATTGTTCAGGCTGGACTCTTGTGAGACCAAATTGCCCGTTGTTGTGCCAATCATGGTAATGTTCATAGCCGCTGTTGCAAAGAAGTTGTCGAGAGCCGCAGCTTGTTCCGTGCTGATTGCGTTCATTTGGGTCTCAGCTTGTTGGCGGACGCTGGCCGCCAACTGCGTTGCCAGATATGTGTTTGCCTCCTGTGCGCGATAGTAAACGTAATATCCCAAGCCTGTGACTGCCAGGAACGTGATGATCACATTGCCAAGTATCAACCGGGTACGGAGACTGAGCGGATTTTTCGCAGGAGGAGTCTTTGACGAAAAGTTTTTCATAAGGATTACTTTTCTTGTTTCTCGATTTCATTGCCGCTTTGGAATTGAATAACGACTTCCGAGCCGGGAATTGCGCGGCCCAGTTCTTCTGCCGCAGTCCGTAGCACGTTACGCATGTTGATGGACGCGCTGATCTTGGATGTAATCTCGCCGATGATCTGTTCTTTAGCTGCCTGGCGCTGTGCTTCATCGAAAAGCCGCGCGCCTTCCAGTGCGCCACTCAATTGATCCGAAAGCGATTGAACGATTTGGATTTCGTTCTCGGTCCAGCGTTCTTGATTTGGTTTGACCAGCCGCAATGTGCCGATGGATTGCCCGCGGACGGAAATCGGCGCGAATAATTTGACCTGGTCCGCGCTTGTCACGGGATGACTCTGAAAGACTGCTTCTGATGCTTCGGGACTTACGTCATCCCTCGCCAGCACAAGCGGACGAGTCTCGCGTCCGGTACTTACGAAGCCGAGATTGGGTTCCGTTTCAAGAAGCTGTTTCCATGCCTCGACAGCGATCTCGCCATACGCACGCCGCGTGGCTTCGATGGCAGCCTGACTTTCAGCGAGCAAGCGCGAGTTTTCAATTGCAATCGCCAGTTGATCAGCCACCACTCGCATAATTTCAATATCTTCTTTGGTGAACGCCTGCGACTGTGTGGATTGAATGTCCAACACGCCGAGCACGCGGCCAGCCACATTCAATGGAAGCGACATTTCGGAGCGCGTATCGGGCAAATCAGGATTGTTGAAGAAAACCGCGTCCTGCCCAACGTCCAGGGCGATGCGTGCTTCACTGGTCTTTGCCACATAACCGACGATGCCAACGCGGCCAACTTCCAGTTTATGGTTACGGTGCAGCATTCGCTGTCCGCCTTCACTATTGGCAGCGCGTAGAACGGCAAATTCTTCAGTCTCATCCAATAAGAAAATTCCTGCGTGATAAAAACCAAAACGATTGCTCAACAAGCGAACCGTCTGATGGAGCAGCGAATCCAGATCGCGGATGGACGCCGCAACGTTTCCAACCTCGGCAGCGGTTCGCAGTTGAACAGCGCGGTGTTCCAGAGCTTGAGTTCGCTCCTTAACTCTGGTTTCAAGATTTGCGCGTTCTTCCTCCAGCGCTATGTTGGTTTTGATCTGTGCCTGCTCGTTAAGGTATGCGCGTTGGATATTCTCATTCAGCCGGCCCACAATGATGTAGATGATTATCACAGTGGCCGCCAGAAGAATTGCTATGGTAACGGCATCATCAAGATTTGCGGTTGGTGTAGCTCCCCCCATGATCGTAATAATGCTTGTCGAAAGAATGACCAAACCACTGACTACAAGCGCGCTGATTCTATCAAGGGTCAGAAATGCCAATACGATGACAATGGGGAATACGATCAGAGAAACATCGTGGATGCCAACGCCTTCAAACGCCAGATAGTCTCTAACCAGCAGAGGGCCAACTGGAACCAGAATTTGAGCGGGCAATAATATTCCCCGCTGAATAAGCAATAAACATACTAATAAGATAACGACCAGTGGCGCCGCTGCATATGCTGTTCGTAAAATATGGTAGGTGAGTTCATCTGATATTGCCAGTCCCGCAACACCAATGATTTCCAGGATAAGAATTGAGCGAATCATTCGCGTGGTTGCGAGTCTTTCGCGTGGGTTCATGCTGGCTTGACTAAAAGTTACCTCAGACATTTTTGGGACCTCACTCGCGTCGCTTGCCATTCTTACGAGTTTTTTCCTGCATTACTTTTTCCGGTTCCGGCTGTTTTGTTGCAGGTAAATTAAGCCGGACTTCTGCTTCCTGCAATTGGAAGGCACGTTGTAGTTCTTGAGCCGCGGTTCGCAATACTGATTCAAGGTCGAGCGTCGAGCGGAAGCGTCCGGTCATTTCGCTGATGAGCGCGTCGCGCTCGGCACGCTGACGAGTTTCCTCGAGCAGGCGGGCATTCTCAAGTGCGGTAGCAAGACGGTCGGATATTTGCTCGATCAACGCGATGGTTTTCTCCTGCGGCTGTCCATGTTGGAAGCGGACGTTGATTGCGCCGATGGTTTGCCCGCGCAAGCGGATCGGAATGACCGCTGACACTCCATCGTTTGCTGACGGATCAATAACCGGCTGCAAGCGAACGCTGTCGAATTTGTAGCCGCTGACCCGGTTCCCGCTCCGCGACAATCCTTTCCATGATTCCTGTGTAAAGCGTCCGTATGCCCCTTCGATTTCTCGTAATTGCGCCTGCACTTGTTGCAACAGGCGGATTCTCTCGATGGCTGTGGCGAGCTGGTCGGCCATCACTTGCATGATCGTGATATCGTCCTGACGGAATGCCGAAGGTTGATCGCTTTGAATGTCCAAGATGCCGATGATGCCCTCAGCAGTTTTGAGCGGCAGCGCCATTTCGGAGTGAGTGTTCGGGAGCAGGGGATTGCTAAAGTAAACGGCATCCGCTCCAACGTCCAGAGCGATGCGAGGTTCGCCTGTTGCAGCTACTTGTCCAACGATGCCTTGTTCTCCCGCGCGCAAGCGATGGCCGCTTTCCAGCATCTGCGCGCCTGCTTCGGTAGGCGATGCGCGCAGGATCGCGTATTCTTTTTTATCGTCCAAAAGGAAGATGCCGGTGTGATAAAGGTTGAAACGATCACGGATGAGGCGGCTTGAACGATCCAACAGTTCGTCCAGGTCCGGCGCGGACGCGGCGTCGCGTGCAACTTCGGCGGAGGCGCGCATACGCAATGCCTGGCGTTCCAATTCCTCCGTACGTTCGGCCACGCGTTTTTCCAATGATCCCACCAGACCACGCAACTGCGAAGTCATGTTGTTGAAAGTATTTGCCAGTGTCCCAATTTCATCGTCGCTTCGGATGGATGTGGTCTGGGAGAGGTCGCCTGCGGCAACCTGCCGGGCTGTCACTGCCAGCTTTTCGACTGGCAGAACGATGGAGCGAACCACCATAAAACCGACCACGATGGAAACGAACAATGCGATCAATATCGCGATGACCAACGTCCTGACGATGTTGCTCATTAATTCCAAGGCGATATCAGCAGGCTGCTCTGCTACGACATTGAATGTTTGATTGCCAAGCTGAATCTTGTTGACTGCGACGACTGCACTTGTGCTGGTCAAACCGGGCTGGATATCGGCAACGGTCGGCACAACGATGCTTTTATTTTTAAAATCGAATGAAGGATTCTGGTGGGCAATCACTTTTCCAGACGCATCGGTTACGTATAGCGTTTCACCTGCGACTGGTCGTATCTGAGTCAGCAGAGCCGCTATCTGAGAGAGTCTGATCTTGCCAATCAATATGTTATTTAATTGCGTTGTGTTTTCGCTGCCAGGCGCAAACAGCGGCACGGCAATGATGAGATATGGTTCTTCTGTGGTGGTATTGCCCGCGGCAAGGCTGTAATAGGCTTTGCCAGTGTTAAGTGGCTGGAGGAAATCGTCCGACGCTGAGTGGGCGGTTTTATGGTGGTTCG
>JAJYOO010000417.1 GCA_021796155.1 Chloroflexota bacterium | reverse complement strand
CGTCAGTTGGGGATAACTCAATTGCAGTTCCCGCAGCATCAGGCGCATGATCTTCCGCAAGGCGGGCGGCAGGTCAGCCAAATCGAGCGCGGTGATTCCACCTTGTCCCTGCTTGTCTTCTATTTCTTTTTGCAGCCGGTCAAATACGCCAGGCATAAGCGCCTCTCTAATACAACTCGGGCATGGAAATTGGCTCGGGTTGCGGTTCGCATTCTCCGCACCAGATGACGTTTGCTACGGCCAAACCTTTGGGCGTGTTGTTTGCTCCAACGTACATTGTTAAAAATGTGGACATGGTGTTGGCATGGTCCTTGCAAACGAATCGTCCGCAGAAGGAACAGGCGGCGCGTGCGGGTTCTTCACAATGCCAGCATTTCATAACGCTCTCCTATTTCACAGCCGCGACTGCTTCGGCAACGCCGCGTAACGCTTTCGACCAATCATGATCGGGATAACGAAGCGAGAAAATATCTTTACTGGCGTTATCGGCAATGTCAAATGAAAGCGGCAGAACGCCTGCTACCGGAGCGTGGAATTTATCCTCCACTTGTTTTTTGATATCGGCGAAATCATATTTGGGCACGGCTTTATTTACCATTAGAATCAAATTGGGGACATCAAGACTGCGAGCGATATCCACCGTGACGGCGGTTCCTTGAAAGTCTTGGTTATCTGGGCGCAGGACGATGATGAGTATATCGGAGATGGCAATCGAAAGCAAAGTTTCTTCATTCAAGCCGGGATGTGTGTCAATGAACAGGTAATCAAGCTTGAGTTCTTTGAGAATGGTTTGAAAACCTTCGTTCAAACGATTGACATCGTAGCCTTCACGCAAAATCTGGCTGATCTCGCGCCCGCGAATCGAAGAGGGGAAGAGCCATAATTCTTTGCCGGCTAATTTGGTGCGGCCTTCAGAGTCCGCAGCTTTTTCGCCAATGTTGAAAGCGACCTCAGCGATGGCACATTTGCCGTGCAGAAAATCATTGAGCGTCTTGCCCATTTTTGTTTCATCGAGGCCGAACAAAACGTGGATGCCCGGCGATTGGATGTCGGTATCTACAATGCCGACGCGTTTGCCTTTCAACGCAATCTGCGATGCAATGTTTGCTGTTGAGTTTGATTTTCCCGTCCCACCGCGAAATGAATGGATAGATACAATTTTTCCGCCAGCCATGACGCCTCCGGTTATCCTTCGTTATCCGACGACATGCGTTGTGCGCGCAGTCTTTTAGCCTGTTCTTTTAGATTGGCATAGAAATCCGTGCCGGTAATCTCTTCAAATTCCTGCTTGCGGCGCGCTTCGTCAATTTCAAGAGTGAGTTTTTCGAGTTGTTGCTTCAAGTCATCTTCGCGTGCCTTGACGCTTCGCACCATTTGGAAGAACGCGGATAGAAGTTCAGTAGCTTTGTCATCGTCGCTTTCCGCGCCTCTTGGAAATTGCTGCGTATTTTCGATAAAGCCATAATCACCCGCCGCGATCTTTTGGCTCCAATCAATTGCCTTCTGAATGTACGTTGTCGAAAAACGAAGGCGCGAGGAAAAGCCGCGGATCAGCGATAAAGCTACGTCGGGCCGCTGGTCGAGGATTTCGTAAAACGCATCCTTTCGCAGTTCCAGCACTTTTGCGTTGGATATCGCAATCACTGTTGCGGAGCGGGGCGCTTCATCAACCAATGCCATCTCACCGAGTGTTTCGCCCGGCCCAGTTTTGTTGATGATCAGCTCATCGCCGTTCGGGCCTTCTGCAACGATCTTGAACCAGCCTTCATTGATCACAAAAAGTGAATCGCCGCGGTCACCGTGGCGCATTAACACATCGCCTTCGGCCAGTTGGCGGATGCGCGCCTTTTGCGCGACGGCAGCCAATGCATCGTCTGGCAGACCTTTGAAGAGAAAAGTGTTTTTTAGCTGGGTCGTGATGTCTTCTGTCATATCAATTCTGTTGTCCCGCGGCTGGCTTGGGCTTCATGCGTTCATCCAGTTTCATCCACACGCCGGTCGCTGCGTCGCCTTTGTTCGTTGAAACGCGCTGCCCAAGAAGGTTCCAAAGCTGGGTGTCGCTGGCCGGGAAAATATTGCGAAGATATAACATACAATACGTGCCGACCGACTTGCGCGCTTCGTTCATCTTTTCATTCAGATCTTTGATTTGGACCTGGATGGCAGTGCGCATTCTTTCATCCTGCATCTTTTCCAGCATCTTTCCCTGGATCGCGAGCTGGGCTTGCATAAAAAGGAATTTCTCGATCTGCGAAGCTTTGTCCGCGCCGAACCGTTCAGCCAGCGGAGCCAGTAAGGTGTCCACATCATTGAGACGCTGGACGACTTTTGCTTCGCCAGTTGTGACTCCTTGGGTCAAGCCGATGTTCTCGCGTACCCACGATTTTTCTTCTTTCAGACCACGCATGGCCGCGAGGACGATAATGCCTGCTCCGCCAAAGCCGGCTGCGATTGCAAAGAGCAAGGCGACTCCATCGTTGACCATGTTGTTGAATCCGCAATGGATGGCGATGGCAAGTCCTAGACCGGTGACCAGATATAAAATCCGGGTGGGAAGCGAGCGGTTGAAACGCGCCAATCCGAGCGCGATGCCAATCAACGCACATCCCGTGGCATGAATCAAATTTGTCGAGAGCACGCGGGAAATCGCGAGGACAAGTGCGGTCGAGGGATGTCCGAGAACGTATTCGAAATTCTCAAAAATTGCAAAGCCGATGCCGGCAGCAAAACCGTAGATCGCACCGTCGAGAAAATACTTGAAATCGGGATGACGAATCAAATAGAGAAGGATGAGTCCTTTGAGAGTCTCCTCGAGCACAGGAGCGACGAAACGTACAAGTGTATCTTCACTGACAATGCCATGATTGATCAAAGCCGGGTTGATTTGCGCCGCGAGAAAGTACGCGATGATTCCCCATACGCCACTATAGATAATGAATTTTTGGCTGCCTGTTTGATAAAAGTCAAAAGACCTCA
>JAJYOO010000416.1 GCA_021796155.1 Chloroflexota bacterium | reverse complement strand
TATGAACGAACGCGGGATCATTGTGCCGTAAATGGCAAGCGCACCGGACATGTCAGTGATCAAACCGATCTTGATTGGCTGGGCACAAGTCAAACCGGTGGGGGCCTGGGTCGGTGCTTCGGTAGCGGCGGGCGCTTGGGTGGCGACGGGCGCAGCAGTCGGAGTGGCAACAGGAGCGCAGGCGGACAAGGCCAAAGTCGTGGCAATCAGGCTAAAAGCTAATGTGCGAAACAGTTTCATGGGATTTCTTCTCCTAGGATATGGTTGGGTTGAATTGTTCTGGGAATGAAGTGATGTTATTTGTAATTGGCAACCTCCTACTTCGCAAATTCAATCACGGCGCGCGAGGCAGCTTCCGGGATTTCAATCGGGATGAAATGCCCTACATCGGGGAAGATGACAACTTTGCTGTCGGCAATCTGCTTCGATAACAAAGAAGCGTTTTCGGGTGGGACAACTTTGTCGTGTTCGCCAAACAGGATCAAGGTTGGGATATCGAGGCGAGGAAGTTTCGTCTCGAAAGCCGCGGCCTCCGGTATGAGTGAAAGTCCGATTGCTAGTTGGGCTTGATACGGTGCGGGATCAATCGGATTTGCGACGCGCCATTTGATCCATTCATCGAGCACGTGCGGATTCTTCTCAGCCCAGCCCGGCGCGGTGCTGACGACGAGACCATTTTTGAAGCGAGTCAACGGATCACTTGTGACGTCACTGAGAACTTCCATCGCTTCGGGCGTGACCGGGATCGCGCGCGGCCCGCCAAAGTTGGTCGAACACAAAATAAGTTTTTCCACTTTCTGCGGGAAGCCGAGCGCCATGGCCTGCGCAATAAATCCGCCCATCGAATGGCCCATCACGATTGCCTTCTCGATGTCAAGCACATCCAACAGATCGGCGGTGTCTGCGGCTAACATCTGAGCGCTGTACGGCCCGGCAGGTTTATCACTTTGGCCCACGCCGCGATTATCAAAGACGATGACTTGAAAATATTTTTCCAAAAACGGAACCATGCGGCGCCACTGCCAGAGCGAATAACCGATGCCAGAAATCAACACGAGCGGTTGACCTTCGCCGCCGTAGGTTTCGTAATACAGTTCGATTCCGTTTGATTGTGCTTTTGGCACGTAGACTCCTTTGGAAAGTAGTGAGAGTAAGTGGACACTTTCTACTTTCCACTCTCCACTATCCACTGCTTTCTCAACTCTGCTTTAATTACTTTTCCATACGGCGAATATGGCAGGGATTCAACAAACTCCACGCGCTTTGGAATTTTGTATTTCGCCAATCGCCCCTGACAAAACGACAGCAATTCTTCAGCGCTCACTTTTTGATTGGGCTTACGCGCCACAATCATCAAGCCGACCTCGCCCCATTTGGCATCGGGCTGGCCGATCAATGCCGCGTCCGCCACCGCATCATGTTCACGAAACACGGCCTCCACTTCCGCGGCGTATACGTTCTCACCGCCGCTGATGATCATGTCCTTGAAACGGCCTACGATGTAGAAGTAACCTTCTTCATCCATGCGCGCCATGTCGCCGGTATGAAACCATCCATCCTCCAAAGATTCCTTTGTGGCTTCTTCGTTATTCCAATAGCCCGCGCATACATGCGGCCCCTTGATGATCAACTCACCGGTCTGCCCAACCGGTACATCCTGATCATCGGTGCCAACCAAACGCATCTCACTGTGAAAGATCGGCTTGCCGACTGAACCGCGCTTTCGCAAGGCGTCCTCATCAGTCATCGAAAAACAATTTACACCCACTTCGGTCAGGCCGTAGCCCTGACGCATTGCCACGCCTTTTGACTTGCTCCACGCTTCGATCAACGATGGCGGGCATGGCGCGCCGCCGCTGATAAAAAAGTGCACGTGATGGAAATCAATCTTTGCAAACCTCGGCGAATTCATCCATACCTGAAAAAGAGTCGGTACGCCGAGGATGACTGTGCAGCGTTCATCAACGATTAATTGCAGCGATGCGTCCGGGTCGAAATTTCTCGCCATCACAATCCGTCCGCCCGCGTAAAAAAGCGGCACGAGAAAGACGAACAACCCGCCCGAATGGAACATCGGCGTCAGAATCGGTGACACATCCTTTTCACTTAATCCCCACGAAATCACGGTGTTGATCGCATTCCACAAAATTTGGCGGTGCGGAAGGATCGCGCCTTTGGGGCGTCCTGTCGTTCCGGATGTGTAGAGGATGCAATAAGCATCGTCATCTTCGACATCGATCCGCTTCGGCTCGGACCCGGATGCCTGCGCCAGCGATTCTTCATACGACTCGGCGCCGGAAATTTTTGCGCCTTCGAGCGCGATGATTTTTTCCACGCGAATCCCGCCGCGCATTTCCTCATAAACAGAAACGAATTCCGGGCCGATGATCAACAATTTTGGCTGACAGTCATTGACAATATACGTCAGCTCGCGCGATGTGAGTCTCCAATTCAATGGAGCAAAGATCGCGCCGATCTTTCCCAAGCCGAATAAAAGATCAACGTACGCGATGCTGTTGTGAGCCAATATCGAAACGCGGTCGCCTTTCTGCACGCCAAATTTTTCGCGCAAGAAATTCGCCGCGCGATTGGCGCGTTCGTTGAGCTGGGCATAGGTATAACGAATCCCGCTCGTGAGATCATATAAAGCCTCACGGTCAGGAGTTAGATTGGCTCGTTTAGTTAGAATATCAATCGAGGTTGTCATAGAAAAAAATGGACACTATTCACTGGTTATCGTGGTTACCGTTTACTGATTACTGTTCACTAATCACTGATTACTGATCACTGCTCTTAAGTTCCAACAACAATTCCGCCATCCACGCGTAAGACTTCGCCAGTGATGAACGAAGCTTCATCTGACGCGAGGAACAAATATGCATTTGCGATGTCGCGTGGTTCGCCGAGTCGTCCAAGCGGCGTGCGGCCTTTCATACCATCCAATACTTTTTCCGGCATGGACGTGACCATATCGGTGGC
>JAJYOO010000415.1 GCA_021796155.1 Chloroflexota bacterium | reverse complement strand
GTTTACCCCAATCACACTGGCCGGGCGCAGACCGCTCTCGTGCTGGCGGTCGAGCCGAATTACTGGCAGGGCTGTTTTAAGCTGGACAGTCTGGCCCTGGATAACGCCCCCGCAAACTATACCCTCGACGTTCATAAGCTGACGATTCAATTGCCCGCTGTGCTTGCGCCCGAGGCCATTGCCACACTTCATATTCAATACACACTGAAACTGCCGTCCATCATTCCGATCAATCAAAACTCGCGCCCGCGGATTTTTGGATACAGTCAGAACCAGATCAATCTCACGAACTGGTATCCGTTCGTCGTCCCGTTTATGAACGGAGGATGGGTGCTCCACGATGCCTGGTTTTATGGCGAGAATCTCGTTTACGACGCGGCAGACTACACGGTCAATATCAAATCATCCGATCCCGCTGTAAAACTTGTGATCGCGACCAGCGGCGCACCAAGCCAAAACGGCGAGTGGACAACGTACACGCTCACATCGGGTCGTACGTTTGCGATCTCGGCCAGCACGGTATTCAAAACCATCAGCGCGCAATTTGGGAATGTCGTCGTCACCAGTTATTATTTTCCCTTTTACGATCAGCCGGCAGCGTCAACCCTGAAGACGGCCATCGAGGCTTTGCAAATTTACAGCCAGCGTTACGGTCCATATTCGCATCAAACGCTGGCGGTCGTCATGGGTGACTTCAACGACGGCATGGAATTTTCGGCGTTCTTTTTCCTGCCGCACAACGCCTACGACCTTTATGACGGCACGAACAAGAATCTCTTGACAACCGTCACGGCGCACGAAACCGCGCATCAATGGTTTTTCGAGCAGGTCGCTGACGATCAGGCCATGCAGCCCTGGCTGGATGAAGCCTTCGCGGCATACAGCGAACATGTATTTTATGAAAGCGTTGATCCAAGTTTGATACCGTGGTGGTGGGCGTATTGGCTTCCGCGTGTGGGCGGCAAGGATTCCCTGCCGTGGGTGGATACCAACATTTACAGCGCAGGCGGATTCATTCTATATACCAACACGATCTATCTGCGCGGCGCGCATTTCCTCGATGATTTGCGAACGCGCATGGGCGATGCCGCCTTCTTCGCTTTTCTCCAGGATTATGTGAAAGAGGAAAACGGCAAGATTGCCACCTCCGCTGATTTCTTCCGCATCCTCAGAAAAGATACGACGGTGGATTTCTCGGATATCGTCCGGCAATATTTCCAGAACGTATATTGATATGCCTCGCCGCCATCATTTTGCTTTTTGCGTTTTACGTTTTTCATTTCTGATTTTTGTGACGGCGGCTTGCATTCCCTCGCCGGCTTCGCGCCGCGCGGACCCGTCAGCGGGCGCGGCCCCGAATTTCATTTTGATCACGCCGAATCCAAACGCCACCGCCACCGCGACGCCGTTCCAGCCTGTGCCTGCCAGCGATACGCCGACCCCGACCCAAACTTTAATTCCAACCGACACATCTGTCCCAACGAACACGGCCACGACAACGCCTGTGCCAGCCGCCACTTCCGCGCCGACACTGGAGAACACAGTGCAGGCATCCACCGCGCTGCCTGACACGCCCATCCCGCAAAATTTGCGGACGCTGTACACGTTTTACGCCACGCTGAATTATGCCGCGAAGACCGTTGCCGTGAATGAAACCATCCGCTATACAAATTTAACTGGCCAGGGTCTCTCGAATGTCGTCATGGCGGTCGAACCGAACCTGTGGAGTAATTGCTTTTCGTTATCGGCATTGAATCAAGATGGAACAACGGTTACCCATTACACGCTGAATGGACAGAAGCTGATCGTTTACCCATCTCAAGCAATCCAGCCCGGCGCGGCGACAACATTTTCGTTGAGCTACAATCTCACACTCCCGCCAAAACGATTCGAGGACACGTTTGGGTATCTTGGCTATCAAATCAACCTGACAGATTGGTATCCGTTCATTGTTCCGTTTATCAACGGCCAATGGGTGTTACATGATCCGTGGGCGTTCGGCGAACATCTCGTTTACGATTCGGTTGATTTCGATGTCAATCTCAAGGTTGACGATCCGAAGGTGATCGTGGCGGCCAGCGCGCCGGGAGAGTCGAACGGTCAGTGGACGCGGTATCAGCTCGACGGCGCGCGCACGTTCGTGCTGTCAGCCAGCGACCGCTTCAAGATGGACGACTCCGCGGTCGGGTCCGTAAAGATCCGTTCGTATTATTTTGCAGGCGATGAAAATGCCGGCGGCGCAGTCACGTGGATGGCAACACAGTCGCTCGGGCTGTACGATGTCAAATTTGCGCCGTTCCCATATCCAAGCATCAGCGTGGTCGAGACGGATGTGCCCGATGGACAGGAATACGATGGACTGGTTTTTCTCTCGACCAATTTCTACGCCGAATACAACGGTTCAGCCAAAAGCAATCTCATCACGATCGGCACGCACGAGATCGCGCATCAATGGTGGTTTGGACTCGTCGGCGACGATCAGGCGCTCGAGCCGTGGCTCGATGAGGCGATGGCCGTTTACAGTGAGCGCATCTTCTATCAATATAATTATCCGAACTACGGCAACTGGTGGTGGGATTTCCGGGTCAATTATTTCAGCCCAAGCGGTTATGTGGACCAGAGCATTTACAGCTTTACAACGTTTCGCGATTATGTCAATGCCGTGTACTTGAACGGCGCCAACTTTCTGGAGGAATTGCGGGTACGCGTCGGTGACGCTGCTTTCTTCGCGTTCCTGAAGGATTACGCCTCACGCTATGCCCACAAGCATGTGACCGCCGGTGATTTCTTTGCGACGCTGCGATTACATACCAATACTGATTTCTCGGACATCATCCAAAAATATTTTCAAGGGTCCTATTGACGCAAAAGGATGTCCTGCAAAAATTGATAATTTTCTTACGCGATACAGGTATGAATCTGAATTCATGGGTGGTCTGTGTCATGATCTTGAAAACGAATTTTCAACCGCGATGATTTG
>JAJYOO010000033.1 GCA_021796155.1 Chloroflexota bacterium | reverse complement strand
CCTCCCACCCGGCGCGGAGAAACAGCGAATGCTTCTCGAAGAGGAAGGCATTGTATTTATAAAAGATAAAGTTGATTTGAAGAAATATGGCTGGCATGGGCTCGATGAAACCGACGAACCGAAACAGGAGAGACTCTTTTAATGGATTCATCTTCCGCCCCTATCCTCGAATTCGACTCGACGCGCGAAGCCATGATCGAACCTTCGCGCGTTTATCGTCCGCTCGATGTGCCAGAGCACTGTGTCATTTGTTTCTTTAAGGAAGTCATTGATAAAACCGCCAATGAACAACAAGCGAAAATAGTAGCTACGCATAATTGGGAAGATGGCCCACATCATCTCTATGAGATCAACTATCAGAACAAGAGGTTGGGATTCATTCATCCCGGAGTCGGTGCGCCGATGGCTGCTGGCATTCTGGAAGACATGGTCGCACATGGTTGTCGCAAGTTCATTGTCTGCGGCGGATGCGGCGTTTTGGAAAAAGGAATCGCTGTCGGACATCTGATCGTTGTTTCCAGTGCAGTCCGCGACGAAGGAACTTCGTATCATTATTTGCCTCCGAGTCGCGAAGTGACGGCGAATCCGCTCGGCATTGCTGTGCTCGAAACAGCTTTGAAGCAAAAAGGCCTGCCCTATTTAGCCGGCAAAACATGGACAACCGACGCGCCGTATCGCGAGATGGCATCAAAGGTATCACTTCGAAAAAGCGAAGGATGTTTAACCGTCGAAATGGAAGTCGCGAGTTTGATGGCTGTTGCTCAATTTCGAAATGTGATTCTGGGTCAGGTTTTATACGGTGGCGATGATTTGAGCGGTGACGAATGGGATGACCGTGACTGGGCTTCGCACCGTAGCGTGCGCGAGAATTTGTTCTGGCTGGCAGCCGAGGCTTGTTTGGGTTTATAAAATGAATCCGATCTCCGAAATTCTTTCGAATTATCCTGTTGTCATTTTGGATGGCGCGCTGGCGACCGAACTCGAGCGTCGCGGCGCGGATTTGAAAGATAAGCTTTGGTCGGCAAAGCTGCTGATCGAAAATCCTGAGTTGATCAAGCAAGTCCATATGGATTATTTTTTGGTGGGCGCAGATTGTGCTACCACAGCCAGCTATCAGGCGACTGTCGAAGGCTTTATGCGACGCGGCTTGAGCAAAAAGCAATCGCTTGAATTGATTCAAAAATCCGTTCACCTCGCGCAAGAAGCGCGCGATGAATTCTGGGCAAATGAGACAAATCGAATTGGCAGGCCGCGTCCGTTTGTTGCCGCGTCGGTCGGACCGTATGGCGCGTTCCTCGCCGATGGATCGGAATACCGCGGGGATTATGGATTAACCGAATCGGAGCTGATCGCGTTCCATCGTCCGAGGATGGAAGCGCTGATCGCCTCGGGCGCGGATATGCTGGCTTGTGAAACCATTCCATGCTTTGTTGAAGCGCAAGCCATCGTCCATCTGCTCGAGAAATTTCCAAACGTCAGCGCGTGGATCAGTTTCAGCGCAAAGGACAGCACGCACATCAGCAATGACGAGCGATTCGCGGATTGCGTTGCATGGCTGGATCAATTTACGCAAGTGGCCGCGGTCGGAATCAACTGCACGCCGCCAAAATTTATTTCTTCACTGATTAACAAGGCGCGCTGCAAGACGACAAAACCAATCCTCGTTTATCCAAACTCCGGCGAAAGCTATAACGCCGACGAACACGATTGGAACGGCGATGCATGCGAAGCTTTCAGCGAACAAGCCAAAGAATGGTTCGAGAGCGGTGCGCGCATCATCGGCGGATGCTGCCGTACAACGCCTTCTGATATTCACGCGATTGCAAAGTGGGCACGCTGACTCACTGGCGATGAAACAACGCAGGCACAGCCCGGGGACATTGTGGATTTTGATCCTGCTGGCATTTGGTCTGGGGACTCTGTATTATTTCTTTCCGACGTTAACTGGCATCAACGAAATTGATGGCCTCATCGGCGTGTGGGCTGGGCTTTACATTTGCTCACACCCTGCAGCGAACTTTCTGGACATCCTGCTTTTTCGCGGACATGTTCACTGGTGGGAATCGATACGCCAATCTCCTGCGTACTGGCTTGGATTAAACGCGCTCACCATGTTGATTGGTTTTCTATTGATTCTATTCGCGATGTTTCGATTCTTCCGCGGGTGGGGATAAGCGAACAGACTCCACAAGTCTGCGTTCATGAATTCACAGCACAGTACCAAGGTGTCATTCAATCCATTAAGGCCAGCGTTTATACTCTGTACCCAGATATAAGATTCAAATTCTTTCGAAGCCCTCGGAGGTAATTCATGGCTGATCAGAACTTGATGGACTATTTCAAATTTGACGACGCTGATCTGCAGGCCAATCGCAACGGACAATTCACTGAAAAGCAGACGGCTCGAATCGTCAAGGGCGATAAATCTGGCAGAGGATTGAGCAACCTCGGCGGAATCATTTTGATCTTGATCGCCCTCATTGGGGTGGTCATCGCCGTTGTCGTGGTTGGAGGAGTCGCTCTATCCAAATCTTCGGATTGGGCATTCGCCATCCCGTTTGTCGCCGGCTTTGGGTGCATTTGGCCGCTCGTCTGGGGCGGATTCGGAGTCCGCTCCTTCATGTATTCATCGTCTTCAAAACATACGTTCAAATTGGCAAAAGCTCAAGGCTCGGCAAACATCGAGAGCAGGCAAACGTACGATAGCAACAATCGCCCCGATATCGTCGTGTACACGCTTCATATCGGCGGAAAGAATTTCAAGGTGGATCAAAGCCTGAACAACGTGATGAGACAAGGAGCCGAATACGCTGTCTATTACTACATCCTGGACGATCTGGCTGCGCTCATCAGCACAAAAAATATCCTGTCCGCAGAATTGATCAGGTAGCCAAAATACTTTTATCAGAGGAGCAGATGAACAACGAAAATCTAAAGGAATATTTCAAATTCGATGACGCAGATTTGCAAGCCAACCGCAACGGCCAATTTACTGATAAGCAAAAGGCTCGGCTGGTAAAGGAAGACAAACGTGATCGAACTGGAAGCATTGTCGGCGGCGGCTTCTTGATGTTGATCGCTCTCATTGGAATCATCATTGCCATCGTCGCGGGAGCCGCAGACCCCGACTGGGGATTTCGCATCGGATTCGGCCTTGGCTTCGGCTGCATCTGGCCGCTCTGCTGGGGCGGAGTCGGTTACGCCATCCTGAGGCGGGCCTTCTCCAAATTCCAAGTAACACTAAAACGGGCGATGGGGCCCGTCAATATCATCAAAGCAGAAAGAACTTCAACGTCCACCGATTCGGACGGTTTCAGCCACACATCCCACTATTTTGTCTACGAGCTGCATATCGGCGGACAATCCTTCGATGTCCAATCGAATCTTGCCGACATCATGATGCAAGGCGATAACTACGCCGTCTACTACACGGAAGGCAGCGAAAACGATATTCTCTCCGCCGAATTGCTTTCAAATGCAAGATAATTTTTACTGGATATGAACATGCAAGATCAAAAACTGATGGATTATTTTAAATTCGATGAATCGGATTTACAAGCCAACCGCAACGGACGATTTTCCGCGAAACAAAAGAACCGATTGTTCGGAAGGCATGTCAGTGCTGTGAGGGAAAAACGTATCGCCTCGGGAATCGGCATCCCGGTATCCGTCATCATGTTGGGCTGGATGGTCTACCTAATTTACAAAGATGCCACCAGCGGCGCAGACACAGATGTTGCATCCATTTTCTGGCTGGGGCTGTGCGGGCTTCCACTTTTGGTTGCGACGCTCTACATCCTTCGCATCTCATTCATCGGGCCAAAGTATCTGCTCAAGAAAGCAGAGGAACCCATCAACATTATCAGGGAAAGCAAATTGGTGGATAACACCACCTACGTGAATTATGAACTGCATGTGGGCGAGGCAACATTCAACCTTCACGATGATTCGACTGCGGGCAATGTCCTGACGCAAGGCGACACCTACGCCGTTTATTATTCGCAGGGAGTTGAGAACAACTTGCGCGAAATCCTCTCCGCCGAGTTGATTTCAAAAGCAAAATAGCTTTTATTGGAGGCTGGTATGCAAGACCAAAAATTGATGGATTATTTTGGTTTCAATGAAGACGATTTGCTTGCAAATCGCATGGGACAAATCACTGATAAACAAAAGGCGCGGCTTGTAAAAGAGAATGCATGGAATCAAGTGGGAAGGATAATCGGCGGAGTTTTATTGATCCTTATTAGTTTGGTCGGTCTTGCGTTGGCCGTAGGTACCATATGGGCTGCAGGTTTTCCCAGTTCTGGAAAAGATAGTTTAGGTGTCTGGGTGCTTTTAATTCTCTGGGAAATTGGTTGGTGTATTTTTGCGCTTAGTTTTTTTATATGGGGAATCCGCGTGCTAAAACGCGGGTTTCAAGGTTTTAGCGTCAAACTGCAAAGAGTAGAAGGGGCAGTTAATATTGTTACGGTGCAATACCTTTTGAACAATCATACTTATTACCGGCATGAACTTCATGTGGACGAGAAAAAATTTATTGTTGATGATGCAAATCTGGCGAATGTTATGATGGAAGGAGATACTTATGCGGTGTATTACACGGAGGGCAGCTTAGGCGACATTCTCTCTGTTGAATTAATTTCAAAAGCGAATTAAAAAATCTCAGGGTCTTGCTCCTGCGGGGCGCTACGCGAAGACCTCCGAGATTTCAAATCACGCAGTCAGTTCAACAACTAATGTTTCCATCGCCAGGTCCAATGTGACCTGGCTTGTTTTTGCCGCCTCGTCAATTTCCAAAAGTTTATGGTAGATTTTTTCCAGCGCGGCCATCGAAAAACGTTTGGCCTGCCCAAAAACTTTTTCGGCTACAAACGGATGCACGCCCAACGCGTTTGTCACTTCGTTCAAACCGCCGTGTGAATCAATCACTTCGCGTGCCTGCAACAATAGACGGAATTGACGCACGACCATTCCCCACACACCAAACGCATCTTCATTTTCCAGAAGGCGATGTAATAATTTTTGGGCAGACTGACCATTGCCGGACGCCAGCGCGTCGACCATAGCAAAGATATCCGGCTCGGCGGTGACAACGCTGACCACTTCCACATCCTGGACTTTGACTGGGCGCGCCCAATTGACGTATGTCAGCAGTTTGACGATTTCCTGCGCGGCCTGACGCGTATCCGCGCCAACCATCTCGACCAATTTGTCCGCAGCGGCTTTTTCGATTTGCCCATTTTGTTTTTTTGTTTCGTTGACGATCCATCCGCTCATATCTTTGAGACGCGGCATCATGAACGCCTGCGCCTTCACATTTCCATCTTGTTTTGCAGCCCATTTATTCAGCCAATGTTTCTCAGCCTCTTTTGGCTCAACAACTTCATAAATCACAAGCTGCGTGGTCGCAGGTGCATTCGTTAAAAATTCAAGAAACTTTTTTCGGGATTCGGGCTTGTTGTATTTTGCCGATGGATTCGCCAGCAATACCAACCTTTGCTTTGCGAGAAACGGCATGGCATTGACTGCGTTGTTCAAGTCATCTTCGCTCATCGTACGCGCATCGAGGCGCGCCGTGTTCATGTCCGCGCTGGTAGGATCGGTAAAGATCGAATCAAATTCCGCGAGGCGGCGCGTGATCGCAAATTCGTCGTTGCCAAAGAGAAAGATGATGTTGGAATCTTTTGCCATGATTCGTAGAGACGGGATCTCCCCGTCCGAGCGAGATAAACTCGCCGCTACATGTTTGTGATCACGCGATGCGCGGTGACGCGTCCACGCAGACTCGGACGCACATCCACAATTTGAAGATTGCCCACGTTCGCATCGGTAGTGATTTTTTGTTGAAGCATGGGGCCAAGCGGCTTGCTCAACGCAAATCCAAGCAATGCAAAAGCCAATGCAAATGGCAGACGCAGAATCCGCCCGAAGGTGGATTTAGCTCCTCGCATCGCGAACCAGGCAAACGTCCCGGCAAGAATCGCTGTGGTCGCCAAATTGGTGCCGCACCCGGCGTGGATGGCGAGTCCGCTTTCGCCGGCGCGCAGACGCGTCAATGCCTGCGCCACCGCGGATTGAACGTCTTCAGTTGGAAGATTGCCGAGGATGAAAAAGCCGGTCGGGTTGGAATGTCCGGCCATGGGATGCGTTGGATATTTTTCAGCAAGCACGTGGAGCGTGGCGTGTTCGAGCGCGTGATTGCGCCGCGTTTCGAGGACAAATGGAAGATCGAGAATCGAATTTGCCATGCGGCGATTATACCTTTGAGTCAGCTACTAAAATCTTAACCACGACACTGAAAGAGTGCAATGCTTAGGGCACAAAGCTACACAAAGGTCAATAAAAAATAGTTCATCCTTCCTTTGTACTCCGTTGTGTCCTTTGTGTGTAAAAGATTTTCGTCATGGATTGGAGTTTTCCATGGCGCGGAACGTTTCGAGCAGATGCAAAAGAATCGAATCGGTGAACGCATTGACCTTGCGTAGAATTTCTCCCCACGCCTGCCCGGATGGAACGTTGGCCTGCTCATATGCCTGAATAACGGACTCAAGCAAAACGTCGCGGAAAAATAAAAGCGCACGCGCAGCTTCGGCGCTGGTTAGTCCAAAGCGGCGGGCGCGCGAGGCGTATTCGTATCCGATGGAATGCGCTTCGGAAGTTGCATCCTCGTCATCGCTCGTGGATAGATAATTGATCAGCCCTTGAACCAGCGTGCGCGCAGATTGCCGGTAGCTGGTGCGCGCTTCTTCATTCAGCTTTTGATACCACGATTCGGACGCCAAATGTCCTTCTGAAATTTGAAAGCGGATGTTACGCACCGCGTCCTGGATCACGCCGACGGGTTCAATCGGCTGCTGACCGCGGGATGTCTTCGCCCAAAGCGCGACTTCACTGCGCTTGTAGCGGCGATGCCCGCCTTTGGTTCGATAAACGGGAAGCAGGCCTTTATCGGACCAAATGCGGACGGTGCTGGGATGCACGCCTAAAAGTTCAGCAGCTTCGTGCAGGGAAAGCCAATCGGAATCAGATTGAGGATTCATGGACTTCTAAGTGCCATAATGTATCAAAAGCTTAGGCGAGAGTCAATAGACTTATTTGCAATTATTCTTGAGATGGTACCCGTGTCGGATTGCCCGGAAAAAACTACGAAAATAAAATTCGGCAGTATTTCGCGCCATCGAGGGCAAAACAAAGACGGCGAAATATTGAAAGAGAATTTAGCATCCCTGCCTTTTTATTGTTTAGATTATGGGGCTTTTCTTTAGACGTAACCCGCGACAAACGTAAATTCATTCAAAAGGAGATAGAACGAATCAATACAGGAGATCCAATAAAAATTGTGATCGCCAAGAGGAGACTGCCCATGAAATACAAACAGATCGTTTCCGTTTTTGGTTTTTTGCTTTTGATAGTTCAGGTCGCGTGCGGGCCCACGAACGCGCTCAACACTGTCGCTCCACAACAAGTGGAAAACAATCCCGGTGTGCCACAACCGCAGTTCGATTCTGCCACGCCTACGCCGATTCTTGTGAATAATGTTGATCCGGATAAGTTGATCCCGACTGCGTGTGCACCGGCGGCACCAAGCATCAGTCAAATCTCGACTTTTTGTGCCAATCAAAGTGTTGGTTTCGGTGGAGCCACCATTGAAATCAAAGCACTTGATTTTACGCTCAGTGACAGTGAGGTAACATGCACAGAGAGCACTGAAAATTACCTTCAATATGCATGTTATGGCCCGCAGAATGAGCACTTTCAAATCTACAGTTGCGGACGTTGTGGCGGAGGGGATGAGAAGCCGGGAGATGCTGTTTTTGGCAATTACACATGTGCCAAAGGATTTGGAAAGAAACCTGACGGAAGTTGTCAGCAGAATTCACCGGACGGAAATTATTATGCCTGCCCGGCTGGTTCGCATTATGATAATACGGCGCAGTACTGTTTGGATGATGTGACTCAGCAGAAAATTTCCGGCCTTTGCCCCGATGGGACGGTAACTTATCTTCCAGATTATCACTATTGCTTACCAAAAAGTTTCCCCGAAAAATATAACTGCCAGACCTATGAATTTTCACTTGGAAGTTGTCCGGCCCCCAAAAAGAATGGAGGCGCTTGTAAGCCGCCCATAACTGGATGCGGAAGAGATCCACTTTCCGGCGCGGCTCGGGCATGGGATCAAGCTTCGTGTTCTTGTAAATAGTTGATATTCAAAATGGAAAACAAAAAGTCCCAGCAATTGTTGGGACTTTCTGTTTTATGGCTTCCACGTAAAATCAGAACCGCTGGGAGGGAGAATCACATCGCCGCGTTGGACATCTTGCTTGTCAATGTCCCTGAATAAAACGCCGACTTCATCTCCTGCATTGACTTGACTCAGCATTTTTCGAAACATTTCGAGACCGGCAACGACGGTTTTCTTTTGTCCATTTGCCCTCTTAATCGCCACCTCATCACCGACTTTCAATGTACCTGATTCGATTTTTCCCGTGATGACGGTGCCGCGGCCTTTGATACTAAAAACATCTTCAACGGTCATGCGAAAGAATGGATCAGTGGTCATTCGACACTCCTTATTTGTATGTCGCGAGGAGTGGCACCTTTAGCGCCACGACGTGACAATCCCAACTAACCTTCAAACAATCAATGCATGACGACACGAGATTGCCACGACCTGCTACGCAGGTCTCGCAATGACATGTTAACGGTCATGCGAAAGAGTGGATCAGTGGACATTTTGATTCTCCTCCTCAATAAAGTTTGACAGCATGTTCAGTCTTCGTGCTGGGAAAGTCAAGATACGCATCATAAGTTTTTAAGAAATATTCTATGTGAGTTGGAAAGCAGTTCTAGTTATTAGATCATTATCCAGGCCGCGTAAATATAATCAAGAAAATAAATATTCCACCGAATAGATAAATTAGTAATTTCATGGCAGGATACGGTCGAAGCCAGCCAAATGATTTATACGAAATCTCCTCGTCACCAATCTTCACCTTTTTGTCTTGGCTAAGTATTTTGCCCTCGGCAAATAGGCGGTATCCCAATTTCGCTTCATGTCGTTTGGCCTGCGCCATTCGTAATAGATAAAATTTGTGATTATATTCAAACGTTGTATACCAAAAAATACAAATAATGAGTCCAATAATAGCTCCTGAAAACACCCAAATATTTTCATCTAGTACAAGTTTATTGTTATCTCTTAATGCGTTTCCAAGAAAACCAATAATTACAGTTTCTGCCAACATAAATACCCCAAATTGCTGTGACAAGAGTTGGGTGGCATATTGCATGAGTGTTATTGCATGTTTATCTTCTTCTTCTGCAACATGGAACGAATCTATAGGATTTGTTTCTTTTCGTGCCATAAAGCCTCCTCAAGTTATTTGTTTTTGATATCTCATATTGAGCAACGATAATCAAGCGTATTCAAATTCAACCCCAGTTCAGTATTGAAATCTACTTCGCGCTCTTGACCATTTGCCTCGCGACCTGCATCAGTTCATGTGCAGAACGCAGAGTCCCTTCGCCCACTTCGCCGAGCATTTGCGAAAGTTCAAGCAATTGCGGCTCGCCGCTGAGCCGCTCGACGCGCGTCAACGTACGATTGCCTTGGATCAATTTTTGTACTTGATAATGTTCATCCCCGAACGCAGCCAATTGCGGCAAATGCGTTACGCAGAAAACTTGATGATTGCGCCCCAAATGCCAGAGTTTGAACCCGACGACGAGGCCAACTCGTCCGCCGATGCCCTGATCAATCTCATCGAAGATCAACGACGGGATTTCGTCCGCGCTGGCGAGGATGTTTTTCAAAGCCAGCATCAAGCGCGACGTCTCACCGCCGGATGCAATTTTCGCAAGCGGCTTGAGTCCTTCGCCGGGATTCGGCGCGACGAGAAATTCCACGCGGTCAAAACCATTTGAGTCAAATGCCACGCGCGAACCGTCGGCTAATGGAATGCCGTTTAAATCGGGACGCGTTTGGAAGTCCACGCCGAAGCGTGCCGCGGCCATCTTCAAATCATCAAGTTCAATTTCGATTCCCTTACCCAATTTTTCCGCGGCAGATTTACGCTTATCGGAAAGCGCGACAGCCTGCTTCGATAACGTTTGAAGCAATTTATTTTCTTCGGCTTCGAGCGCAGTGATGCGTTCGCTGGCATTGGAAATATTTTCCAACTGCTTGCGCGCATCTGCACCAAAGGCAATCACCGCTGGAATGTTTCCACCGTATTTGCGCGTCAGGTTATAGATCAAGTTCACGCGCTCTTCGACTTCATCCAAACGTCTCGGGTTGAATTCGATTTCATCCAGATAATCGCGCAGCGAACGAACGACCTCTGTCAGTGTGTCTTCGAGCGAGGACGCCACATTCGCGAGTTCTTCTTGACCTTTATCAATTTTCGCAAGTGATGTCAAAGCTTGTGCCGCCTGCCCGACCAAATCACTTGCCGCAGGAGACTCCTGCGAACCTTCATCCAAAACTTCAAGCGCTTGCTGCGCGTATTGCGCCAGCGATTCGGCGTTCGCCAAACGGTCACGTTCTTTTTTTAACTCGACATCCTCGCCGGGTTTGAGCTTTGCGGCTTCGATCTCCTCAGCCTGGAACGTCAGCATTTCGACGCGGCGGTCCGCGTCCGCCTGCGCCTGGCGGATTTCGTTCAACTCCTTGCGAACGGTCAATAACTTGTGATACGTCTGGCGATAATCCGCTAATGGCTTTGCGATGTCCGCGTAACGATCTAACAAACCGAGATGTGCGTGCGGATCGAGCAGCGATAGATGTTCCGATTGGCCGTGGATATCTACCAGCGACGCGCCAATTTCTTTAAGGAGCGAAACACCCACCGTCCGGCCGTTGACGCGTGCAACATTCCTTCCCTCACGCCGGACTTCGCGCGCCAGCGTCACATAGTTGGGATCATCCAAAAGTTCTTCGCGTTTCAGGATTTCGTTCACCGCTTCTTTTTCCGGACCCTGTAACTTAAACACGCCCTCGACATATGCCGCGTCTGATTCCGCTCTGACCACCGTCGCGTCGGCGCGTCCGCCAACCAGCATCTCGACCGCGTCGAGGATGATGGATTTGCCCGCGCCCGTTTCGCCGGTCAGAATTACGAGGCCGGGACCCAGCTTAAGATCGAGCTTATCTATGATCGCGAAGTTTTGGATGCGGAGTTCGGTCAGCATGTTTTATATCAGCCAATGCGGATTCCAGAAATTTGTGTGTACGCGGCCGGCACGGCGAGGAAAAGATAAACGACTTCCCAAATGGCAGGAAGCAATGCGCCGAGGCCCGCGCCAAAACCGCCGGATAAAACAGCCAACAACGCAGGCAACGAAAACATCAACAATGCCGGTACAGCGCCCGCTACGATGCCAATGGCAGCGGTGGTGAACAGTGCGCGCGATCTGCGATTCTTGATGAATCGCAAAATGATGTTGCCGATCACCGCGCCCGCGCCCGGAGCCAGGAACAAAATCAAGATTCCAAAAAAGATTCCGCTGGCGAGGAACACAAGTATGCTGGTAATTCCCGAAGCAATCGCGGCAACGATGAAAGCGATAACGTAATCGGACCAGACAGCCGTATCAAATACTTTCTGTTGAGTGCGTACACATTCCTTGCAGCGATAACCAGTCGGCGTAAGGACTGCGCAATCCGCGCAGATGGGTCGTTCACAGCGATTGCATCGCAGCGTCGTTGGACGATTGGGATGCACATAGCAATACAAAGTATCGTTTTCAGTCATCAGTCAGCAATCCTATAAATGAGGTTGATTCATGTGTGCGTTCAGATTTCGATAGAAGTAACCGGGATCTCCAAAGCGGACAAACTGCGCGGCGTATTCAGCGGCGCGCACATCCACGCGATCATCTTCTGAAAGCGGAAGAGGCGGCTGTCCATCCACGCTGACGACGGTGTTGTCGCTTTTGACGCTAATGCTCACCGATGAACCTTCCGCGAGAACAACGGCGCGATCCACCGACATGTGCGGCGCGATGGGAACCAAAAGAATATTTCGCAAATCGGGTGGCAGGATCGGCCCGCCCGCGGCAAGCGCGTACGCGGTTGAGCCGGTGGCCGTGGCAGCGATCAATCCGTCGCAAACGTACGTGGTAAGCGGGCGTCCATCCACGCTGGCGACCAACCGCACCGGACGCAGATTCACGCCGCGGCTGACAACTGTTTCGTTGAGCGCCTGCCATTGTCCAACGATCTCACCAGCCCGGACGTGTTCTGCGCGGATCATCATACGATGTTCAATCCACGCTTCACCGTTCAGGAGACGTTCCAACATTTCGCGCCATTCGCCGCGCTCGATCTGGATCAAAAACCCAAGCCGTCCCAGGTTTATTCCCAAAATCGGGACGCCAAGCGGCGCGCACAAATGCCCGGCGCGCAGCATTGTCCCGTCGCCGCCGACCGCGATCAACACATCGAACTCGCCCTGCTTGATGCGCGCACGCAGGCCTTCGTCATAAAGTGAACCGGTTGGCGGGTCGAAGCCTTTTCCTTTAGAAATTTTACGATCAGATCTGCTTCCGCAAAGGCGTCCGGCATTCTCGGATATGAAACCACCACAGGATGTTTTGGGATGAATGAGTCCGGCATATAAAATATTATACACTCCCCAACCATCAAGCCAATTTTTGGTCGCACACTTTCCTGAAACCGCATCTCCGGCAACGTGCCGCGTCCTCGTGCGAACGCGGGACATCGGTGCGATATTCGTCGCGTCGCATTTCTGCCAATTGATCGAGCAAGGCGGATTATCTCGTTCAA
>JAJYOO010000414.1 GCA_021796155.1 Chloroflexota bacterium | reverse complement strand
GGAAGGTGGGCGAGTAGGCGGCGTTCCTCCGCCGTATCGAGACTACAGGGCGTATCGAAACCACCGCCATCAGGCAACGCCACACGTGGGACCGCGATGCCTGCCGACGTTTCGAAGCGTGTTTTCCGCTCCGACGATTTTTCCAAAGACTTCCTGAGAGTATTTTCCTGCCATTTTTTGTATTGATCGTAGAACGTCATGTTAAGTTCCTTTTGTCATTTCATCAAGTCGTTGCGAGGAGCGCTCTTGCTCTTTGCGACGAAGCAATCTCCGATTAATTGGGAAAGAACCCTTGGTGAGATCTATCCGTTTACTGGGGATTGCTTCGACGGAAGAACACCGTCTCGCAATGACAAGGGCAAGTATACAGCCAAACATCTCATCCAAGAATTGGACAATATTAGGCAAAATATCAGGACAAATGTCATTTGTGCGGTATAAACGAAAATGCTACACTTCACGTATACCAACTCAGGAGAATCATCCATGGGCAAAACCTTCTTATACATCGGCGCAGGAGTCTTATTTCTGATCGGCTTGTGTCTGCTTGGTTATGGCGTATTAAATGTGATCGGTTCGACCTCCGCCACCGGCAGTTCCAACTGGCTGACGTTTGGCCTTGCTTTCGGATGCGTCGGCGTTCTATTTTTAGGTGGCGGGGCGGGACTGATCTACGCCGGGATGCGCGGAACAAAAACCGAAGTCGTTCAGCAGGTCACGATGAAAGTCGATCTGCCCGGTCAGACCAAGATCGAAGAAGTCAAATGCAAAGAATGCGGCGGAACCCTGAGCGCCAAGGACATCACACTTGTCAATGGCGCGCCGATGGTCAACTGCCCATATTGTCATACCATCTATCAAATGACCGAAGAACCAAAATGGTAGTACCAAGGTTCAGGTGTCAGGTTCCAGGTGTCACGTGACACTTGACACCTGATACGTGACATCAACCAGGAGGTCTCATGCTTCGAAAACTTCTAATATCCATCTTCATTCTGCTCAGTGCGTTGGCTTTACCAGCCAGCGCACTTGCACAATCATCTTATCTTTTCAGCGTGCCCAAGGAATCCGTTGATGTGTTTTGGAATGCGGATGGCACCGAGTCCATCGAATACACGTTCGATTTTGTTAACCAAGCCGAAGCACATCCCATTGACTTCGTTGACGTTGGCATGCCCAACAACAATTTCGACATGAGCACCGTCACGGCTGATGTAAACGGCCAGAACGTGAGCGTCTCCTCCAGCGACTATCAAGGAAGCGGTTCGGGTTTTTCGGTTGTGATGGGCGGGCAAACCATTCCACCCGGCAAAAGCGGATCAGTTCATGTGTATGTCGGCAAGATCACTGGTGTTCTATATCCCGACAGCAATGACAACAAATATGCCAGCGGCGATTTTGCCCCGACTTATTTCGGATCGCAATATGTGGTCGGCAACACAGACATGACCGTGACCTTCCATCTGCCGCCCGGTGTCCAGCCCACGGAACCGCGTTGGCACAACGCTCCCTCCGGTTTTCCATCCCAACCGCAGACCGCGCTGGATAGTTCGGGTCGCGTCACCTACACGTGGAGCAGTTCGACTGCCAACAGCTATACAGAATATACTTTCGGCGCGTCCTTTCCAGCCTCGTACGTGCCAGCCGATACAATCATCACCGCGCCCGCCTTTGATTTTGCTGGGCTGATTGCTGGCCTGATTGCTAATCTAGGAACCGTCCTTTGTTTTGGCTTCTTCGGTTTCATGTTCTTCGGTTTGCCGATCCTAAGCGCCATTCAAGGCAGCCGCCGCAAACTGCAATACATCCCTCCGAAGATCGGTATCGAAGGTCACGGCATCAAGCGCGGCCTGACCGCCGTCGAGGCTGCGATATTGATGGAAACATCGCTCGACAAAGTAATGACGATGACCTTGTTCAGCGTCATCAAAAAAGGTGCGGCATCTGTCGTTTCGCGCGAGCCGCTCAAGGTCCAGGTAACCGACCCGCCTCCCGCCGATCTGCACGATTACGAGTCCGCTTTCCTGGGCGCTTTTAAGATCAACGATCCGAGAGCGCGTCAGACGGCGATGCAAAACATGATGGTGGCGCTCGTCAAATCCGTCTCGGAAAAAATGAAGGGCTTCAGCCGCAACGAAACCGTTGCCTATTACAAGAACATCATGGAACAAGCCTGGGCGCAAGTTTCGGCGGCGGACACGCCCGAAGTCAAGAGCCAGAAGTTCGATGAAAATCTCGAATGGACCATGCTCGATAAAGAATACGACGACCGCACGCGGCGCACATTTACCGGCCCGATCTTTATGCCGATGTGGTGGGGCAATTTCGACCCCACGTATCATCCCGCGCCGACAGCGGCTCCCGCCGCATCATTCCCGGGCTTGTCTGGACGCGGCTCCTCCGCCCTGCCCGGCGCGAGCATCGCGGCTTCGATGGTCACCGGCGTACAGACATTCTCAAGCAAAGTCATCGGCGACTTGAACACATTCACCGGCAAAGTGACCAACGCGACCAATCCCCCGCCCCCACCTTCAGCCAGTGGTTCTCGCGGCGGCAGAAGCGGTGGCGGCGGTTGCGCCTGCGCTTGTGCCTGTGCAGGTTGCGCATGTGCCTGCGCCGGCGGCGGAAGATAATTCGGTTGAAGGTTCAATGTTGAAAGTTTAAAGGTGTCCATGTTTAATATCAGTTCACTCAAATCTGTCTTCGGTCAACGGTCTACAGTCAGTAGTCCATCGTCGGGACTTTATCACTATATCCGCGAAAACACGGATGAAAAATCGCGCATCCACCTGCGAGTTGACCCGGATGGAACCGGCACGCTGATCGTCAACGCCAACCGCGTGATGCACTTAAACCCGACCGCGGCTTTTATGGCATGGATGATTTTGGAAGGCATTCACGAACAAGAAGCCGTTAATGCAATTCAGCGACAATATCGAATTAGCAAACGCCAGGCTTTAGACGACCTTTCAACTTTCAACA
>JAJYOO010000413.1 GCA_021796155.1 Chloroflexota bacterium | reverse complement strand
GACTGTGGATGGAAGCGGCGGGTCATCCACCAACGATATCAAGTGCATCGACGCACAGGAATTTCCTCCGCTTCCCGTCCCGGACCTGGACGGCGCGGTGCAACTCAATGTGGCGGATTTCCGCGAGATGATTCAACAGGTGGCATTCGCGGCCTCGACGGATGAAGCGCGTCCCGTTTTGATGGGCGTGCTGGTTCAAGTTGAAAAAGACAAGTTGACGATGGCCGCCGCGGATGGCTTCAGGCTCTCGGTTCGTAAAGCGGCCCTGGCTTCGCCCGCGCCCGCACCGCTGACTGCAATTGTCCCGGCACGCGCGCTGGTCGAATTGGCGCGTGTGGCGAGCGATGGCAACGAACCGATTTACATGGTTGCTCCGAAGGGACGCGGCCAGGTCCTGTTCCGCGTCAAGGATGTGGAAGTCGTTTCGCAGTTGATTGATGGAACTTTCCCGGATTACCAGCAGATCATTCCGCGTAAATATACGTCACGAACGCTTGTGTCCACGGCGGCGCTGCTCAAAGCCTGCAAGCAGGCTGAGATCTTTGCGCGCGAAGGTTCGAATGTTGCGCGGTTGAACATCAAATCGGCGAGCAGCGATTTGCAGCCGAGCGAAGTCGAGATTTCTGCAACGTCTGAGGAGACGGGCAAAAATGAAACGATCGTCGAAGCGACTGTGGATGGAAGCGGCGTTTTGATTGCGTTCAACGTCAAGTTCCTGCGTGAGGCGCTTGAAGTAATCAAGACGCCCAATGTGGCGTTAGAGACGTCCGCACCGAATGCGCCGGGCGTGGTGAGACCGGTCGGTGATGAGCAATTTTTGCATGTGATCATGCCGATGCATCTAGGTTGAAGGTTTGAAAGTTATGAAGTTGGAAAGTTAGAGACGACCGTTCGGCCGTCTCTTCTTTTTCATGCTTTTGGAAGTAAAACTTTGAACGTCGAACCTTTGTCCCTGCCTTCGGATTCAGCCCAGATTTTTCCTCCCTGCGCTTCGATCAATCCTTTGGCGATGGTCAATCCGATACCAAGCCCGCCGTAGTGACGCGTGTTGGGCGGTTCAGTCTGATAAAAGCTGCTGAAGATCTTCTTTAATTTGTCAGATGGAATTCCAACACCTCTATCCTGCACCCACGCCATGACGCGGTCTCCCTGTTGGGTTGCGCCGACCGTGATTTCGCTTCCCTGCGGCGAATATCGAATGGCGTTGTTGAGCAGGTTTACAAAGGCGGTGTTCATTTTGTCCGGATCCACGTTAACTGTGATCGGCGAATCTTGAAAGGCGAAGGTTATCTTTTGCCGCTTGGCAGATGCGATTTCCCTGACCTCGTCACAGGCGGCCTTCAAGACATCTTGAAGAATGACGCTGCCGGACTTTATGGACATCAGACCTTCCGTTTCGAGCATAGTCAGGTTCGTCATGTCTTCGACGAGGGAGCGCATTTGCAACGCCGCATTCAAGACATGCTGTGCGTGTTCTGATGTTTCTCCTTTGGAATCTTCGCGCAGGAACGATGCGTAGCCGATGATGATGCCAAGCGGCGTCCGCAATTCATGGGATGCCAGCGCCAGAAAATTGCTCTTCAATTGATCGGCTTCCTTGACTTTTTGGAGCGCCTGTTGAGTCGTCCTCAACAGGCGCGCGTTGTTGAGCGCAATCGCGGCGTGTGCGGCGGTCACCAATAAGATGGTTTCATCGCGTATCGTAAATTCGCCGTTTCGCTTGTTGACCGCTTCCAGCACGCCGATGATGCGATCTTTGATCAGCATGGGTACGCCAAGAAGCGAGCCGACATGGAAGTGAATGTGTTCCGAAACAAGCGAATAATGACGCGGATCCTGCTCGACATTATTCAGAATGATGGAGCGATTGGTGCGGAAAATAGTTCCCGCCAGGCTTCCTTCGATCGGTACCGGGACTTCGGCCAGCTTCTTCGGGTCGGAGCCGGTGGCGGCGGCGAAATAAAGACGCGGGTGTTTTTCGTCATACAACAGAATCGATGCAGCTTCACAGTCAAGCAATTCCGTGGCGGTGTTTGTAATCTGCTGGAGCAACGCGTCGAGATCGAGCGTTGAATTGAGGGTGACACTTAATTCAACAAGACGCTTGAGCTGTTCGTTGCGCTGTTCCAGTTCCTGGGTTTTCTTGCCGGGCATGATAGCAGTCTAATGCTTTTGCCAACTGGAAGCAATCCCATAAAGGATACAGAACAAATGTTCTGTTTGCCGTCGCAGCATTTTGTTGAACCGTGTATTGCCCCAGGCTGCCTGGAGCACGACCTCGTAATATTATTTTGAATGCCCATTAATACGCGACAGGAATGCGATTCGAATTCCTGTCATTGTCTTTATTTCGCGGTTAGGATGTTATCACGTTCGCACCTTGTCGGATTTCAACCGGCAACCGCTTCGAGACGACCAGCCACCCGATGAAGGCGATCATCGCAACCCAGGCGGGAAATGTAGCAAGCGTCCCTCCGAACGCCATGTTGAACCCCGGCTTCAGGAAGAGAACCGGTAACCCCGCCACCGCGTTGACCGCCCCGTGCGCCAAGGCTGTTGTCCATGGGCTGCGCGTGTTGAGATACAACCAGCCAAAAATGATTCCCAACAACACACAGAATACGATCATCATAAAGATGCCGAGGACCGGATAGCCCGGATAATTGAGTCCTTGGGCGATTGCCGGCGCGTGCCATATTCCCCAGATGATGCCGGTGATGATGAGGGCTTTCCATTGTCCGAGAGGCAATAAGTGCGGGAGCAAAAAGCCGCGCCAACCGATTTCTTCGCCAAGCGCAAACAGCATGTTGAGGAATGGAGCCAGCAGGATGGCAATCGCGGCTTGAGCCGCGACCACGATCAACGGATTGATGTTTGCCGCGCCCGGAGCGTTCTTCATGGAGTCGCGAATCAATTGGAATGTCGGATCGAATTGGGCGATGCCGAACAACACGGTTAAGATGCCAGCAACGATCACCAACATCGTTG
>JAJYOO010000412.1 GCA_021796155.1 Chloroflexota bacterium | reverse complement strand
CAAGCGCACTGAAGATTATGTGACCGGCAGGTTTGGGTAATGGAAAAGACTATAATCGAAAAACCGGATATCCAAGCGAGGTTTTATGTTGCGGAAAACATTTGAAGCTGAGATTAAACAGGTAAAAGATGACGTGCTCCTGCTGGGAAGTATGGTCGAGGAGTCTATCTTGAAATCGGTCGAGGCGCTTAAGAAACGTGACCTGAAAGCCTCGCAAAAGATTCTCGAGGCAGACCGCGAGATCAATAAGAAACGCTTTGCCATTGAAAGCCAATTGATGATTTTGATTGCCACACAACAACCGATGGCGCATGACCTGCGCCTGCTGGCTTCGACGATGGAAATTATTTCAGAATTGGAACGCATGGGCGATTACGCCAAAGGCATCGCGAATATCAACATTCGCATGGGCGATGAGCCTTTGCTCAAACCGCTGATTGACGTGCCGCGCATGGCGGAAAAAGGCGTGGATATGCTTCATCGCGCACTGACCGCTTTTGTCAATGAAGATGTGGAGGCGGCGCGCGGGATACCGATTGAAGATGATGAAGTGGACGCGCTCTATAATCAGGTTTATCACGAGTTGATGCTGTTTGTTATTCAAGATCCCAAGACTATCGAGCGCGCAAACTGGCTTTTATGGGTGGCGCATAATCTCGAGCGCGTGGCTGACCGCGTGACGAACATCTGTGAACGCACGGTCTTTATTGTCACTGGTGAACTAACGGAAATCAATGACACCGATACTGAATTCTGGCATCCGCATAAACATGGGGGGGGCGGATAAGTTTGTTGGTGGTTTTTTACCACTGAGATCACGGAGCGCACAGAGAAGAAAAAAGACTCTGTGTTCTCGGTGAACTCTGTGGTGAATAATATGGAAGCCTATGAATAAGAAAGTTCTGTTTCTATGCACCGGCAATTCCTGCCGTTCGCAAATCGCGGAGGCGATTGTCAATGCCCGTTACTCGAAAGAGTGGCGGGCATTTTCCGCGGGGACGCGTCCCACTGGCTTTGTTCATCCGATGGCGATTCAAGTTTTGCATGAAATTGGAATCGAACATCGCGGTGAATCAAAAAATGTTGAACGATTTCGTAACGATGATTTTTATTTGGTGATCACAGTCTGCGACGATGCAAATGAAGAATGTCCCGTTTGGTTGGGAAAAGGAAAACGCGTCCACGAGGGATTCCGCGATCCAGCCAAAGCGGAGGGAAATGCCGATGAACGGCTGGCCGTGTTTCGTCAATTAAGAGACGAGATGCTGGAGAAAATCCCCGCGATGTTAAACACGTAGGGGCAACGTTCGCGAAGCACGCAGAGCGAAGTCGCCCCTACAATTTATCATCCTTGCACAATGCCTAACGTCTTGGCTTCGGTGTAATCGGGAAAGACCTGAGTTAGATTCGGATTCTTGACTCGTTTCTCAACGATCTCTGCCAACACATCGCGATAATCGGTTGTGACATTTAAATCGCCGGGGCCATAAAGTTGATCGGGAGCCAATCCGGGCCATTGTGTGTAGACCTTGCCGCCGTTGACTCCTCCGCCAACGATGAACATGCAATTGCCGTGACCGTGATCGGTTCCGCCCGAACCGTTTTCGTGCGCACGCCGTCCAAACTCGGACATCGTCACGATGGTCATCTTTTTGGCGAGGTCGCCCATGTCTGTATAAAGTGCGGCAAGTCCTGAACTTAGTTCATCGAGAAGTTTCGGCATATCGCCATCGGTTGCGCCTTCGGCATTATGCGTGTCCCAACCGCCGATGTCAATGCAGGCGACCTCGAGTCCGATATTCGCTTTGGTAATTTGTGCGACCTGCTTCAGTGCCATGCCGTATTCGGTCTGCGGATATTGTGCGTTGCCAGTGGGCGTGTAATGCGAGATGTCAATTTTTGAGAGCATATCAACGGCATTGAATGTATCTTTTGCATCCGCATCCAAACTGCCGCCGAGGCTGTAAAGCGATTCGAGTCGTTTGCGAATTTCTGCAAGTTGACTCGTATCACCTTGCAAATGGAAATCCGCGATGGACTGGAGCGTGGTTACCGGGATGGGGCCGCGCAAGGAGGCTTGCATGATGCCCCCCATGCCGATGGCGCGGAATGGGGAAGTGTTCTGCCACGGTGCGGACTGCAAGTGACGACCGATCCAACCCGTCTCGATGGTTTTTTCGCCGGGCGTGCCGCGTTCCATGTAATCCATCGCGTCGAAGTGGGAATGTGTCGGGTCGGGCGAACCGACAGCGTGGACAATCGCCAATGCTTTTTCGTCCCATAAATCTTTCAGGGGTTGAAGCGATGGATGCAAGCCAAAGAATCCGTCGAGGTCAATTCCGGTTTTATCGTTGCCAGCCGAAGGTTCGGCGATTGCCAAACTGGTTCGCAAATTGTAATAGTCTGCGTCACCGTGCGGAATGACGGCGTTCAAGCCATCCATGCCGCCGCGCTGAAAGATGACCACCAATAAATCGCCGGGCGGTTCGACGCCATCGGGCGCGAACGCCATGCGCGGCATCCACGACGGCAAAGCGGATGACACCGCCCAACTTCCCATGCCTGCTGTAGCAACTTTCATAAAATCACGTCGGGAAAACTTTGTGTCCATTTGTAAACTCCTTTTTCAAATATCATTGCAAACGCTCGCCGCTGGGCGCAACGGCTCGCCTCAATAAATCTACCGGACTTGAAAATGTGGCGAGCCGAGAATCAATCCGGCAATGCTGGCGAGCTTGCTTCCAAGATCGCCGCTCGAAGCGAAGTCGAGCAGAATGTTGCGCGCATCGTTGGGTAATTTTGATCCAAGGAATCGTTGGCTCAAAACATCCACTACATCTTGTGCGGATTGTGCGTCAGCAGTCAGGGATTTCACATCCACGTGGACGCCATTGATCTTGTCGGATGTCAGCAAATTACCAAAATTCCAACGCTCAAGCAATCCGCTGGTTGTTGCCCAAAACGATGCTGTATCGGGAAAGCCATTTGG
>JAJYOO010000411.1 GCA_021796155.1 Chloroflexota bacterium | reverse complement strand
TGCGCGTCGTTCCGGAATAATAAATCGGCGTAGGCTTCGATGGACAGCACCGGCGACTGACGGTTGAATCCATTCAATGACGAACGGAAAGGTTCCTGTGCCGCCACTTCACGATAAACTTGATGCGAAATGTGATTGTGATTCGATGGAACTTGCACGGCAATTTGTCCGCCGGGATTTAAGTGGTCGAATAAATTTGGAATCAATTCCTCGTGTTTTGCCGACCATTGCAGCGCGGCATTGCTGAAGATGAGATCGTAATTGCCACTTAATTTAGTTTGATCGCCCAACTCGAAACGGAGTCCGCTTCGAGCTTGAGTTTGAGACGACTTGAGCATCTCCGCCGACGAATCGATTCCGAGCACGTCGCTGTTCGGCAAAGCATCCGCGAGCTTTCGAGTAAGTTCGCCTGTTCCACATCCAAGGTCAACTACTTTTAAGTTCGGACGAATTTTGACGAGTTTAAGTAAATCGTCAAACGGCGCGCTGCGTTGTTCTTTGAATAGCAAATATTTTTCAGGATTCCAAGGCATGGTAATTTCTCACCACAGAGATCGCGGAGTTCACAGAGAATAAAAAAGACTCGGTGTTCTCAGTGCGCTCTGTGGTTAAATTTTTGGTTTGCAAAATCGAAGACTAAAAACCCCTTCCCCTTATCGGGGAAGGGGCAGATTGAATTTATCTGCGGCGAGCCGCTTTCTTTTTGGGAGCAGCCTTCTTGGCAACTTTCTTTGCAGCTGCTTTCTTGACCGCGGCTTTCTTTCCATTGGACTTGCCATTCGCGGCAGGTTTGATCAGCGTGCGGATTTGTTCGTGCATGTAAAGCTGGACGTAATAATATCCGCCGCCATTCTTGCCGCTCGCGCCGGAACCTTTCCAGCCGCCGAACGGTTGGAAGCCCGGCCACGCGCCGGTCGTCGCACCCTGCGGGCGATTGGCATACGTCACGCCTGCTTCGATCTTATCGAAGAACCAATCGGTCTCTTTGAGCGAGCCATAGAAGCCAGCCGTCAAACCATAATTGACATTGTTGGCGATCTTCATGGCTTCATCAAGATTGCTAACTTTGCCGATGGTTGTAATTGGCAGGAACATTTCATATTGCCACAAGCGATGCTCGAAAGGCAGGTCGGTTACGAAAGTTGGTTCGCAGTAATAGCCCTTGTCGAACATGCCGCCGGTTTTCACATGGCCGCCGGTCAGGAAGCGACCACCGCCTTGATTGATTTCTTCGGTGAAGTTCTTGAAGTCGTTGTAGGAGTTTTTGTTGATGACCGGGCCGAGGAACACGGCGCGTTCGGTCGGGTCGCCAATGACAAGTTTGTTGGTCATATCTTTCAAGCGACCCACCAATTCATCATAAACGGGTTCTTCGACGATAACGCGCGAAGCCGCCGAGCATTTTTGTCCCTGTAGGCCAAATGCGGATCGGACGATGCCGGTAGCGGCATCCGCTAAATTGGCATTGCGCGACACGATAGCCGGATTCTTTCCGCCGAGTTCCAGCACAATGGGGCGGACGTAATTGCGATTCGCAAAATCGCGGAACATCTTCATGCCGACATCGAAGGAGCCGGTGAAGGTCGCACCATCAACTTCGGGGCTGTCAACCAGGGCTTGGCCGAGAGTCGAGCCGGGGCCGGTGACAAAGTTGACCACGCCATCCGGGAAGCCCGCGTCGCGGAACACTTCCGCATACAGGCGGACAACCCACGATGTGTCGGTCGCCGGTTTGATGACCACCGTATTGCCCGCAACCAAGGCCGCGCCAGTTGGTCCAGCGGTCAGCGCGAACGGGAAGTTGAACGGGCTGACGACGAGCCACACGCCATAAGGTCGCAACACCGAAGCGTTCGTCGCGTCATAGCCAACGAGCGGGTCCTTGCCCATTGGTTTAATGAAGCCTTTATTCTGCTCCATCATCAGCGCGGAAAAATACATCAAGTCGGCACTTTCCTGAACATCGCCGAGCGATTCCATTCGATTTTTTCCGACTTCGAGCGACATCGCCGCACCCATGTCCAGGATGCGTTTCTCGAGCAATGCCGCCGCCTTCCGGACGAGTTTGACGCGTTCCTGCCAGGGCGTATGACTCCATTTGGGGAAAGCTTTGCGGGCCGCGGCAATTGCCCGATTGGCGTGCGATGCATTGCCTTTTTGCATGACGGCCAGAACCCAATCGGTGTTGACGGGCGAGTGGTCTTCCCATTTTTCGTCGGCAAAAACGTCTTTGTTGTCAATGATCATGCTCCATTCTTTGCCGAGATTCTGCTTGAGGTTCGCAACTGCCTTATCGAATCCCTTGTGCAGTTCTTCGGGCGGATTGAACATGGTCGCGTACGTGAGCTTGAAAGCCATATAACCTCCAGTTAGATCGTTTTGTAGTTATATAGTTTGATAGTTGTATGTAACCACCAAACTTTGGGACTATTGAACTAAACAAAGTATAGCGTTGTTCGTCACAATCGTCAAAGCGGGGCGTCTCAAGTTTCGCATGACGATTTTCCCGAAGTTCTTTGCTAATACTTTTCCGTCAGTCCCGATTCAATAAAGACTTTGACAATCACCGGATCGAAGAAAGTACCGGATGATTCAAGGATATGTTGCCGTGTCTTTTCCCGGGACCAGGCGGCGCGGTACGGACGATTGGACGTCAGCGCGTCCCAGACATCTACCACCGAGAACAGACGCGCCTCCAGCGGGATTTGCTCACCCTTCAAGCCGCGCGGGTAGCCGGTGCCATCCCATTTTTCGTGGTGGCAATATGGAATGTCGAGCGCGGAGCGCAGGTAATGGATCGGTGAAAGCATTTCGTACGCCAGTTGCGGATGCTGTTTGACGATTTTCCATTCCTCATCGGTTAGTTTGGTCGGCTTGTGGAGGATTTCGTCTGAGATGCCGATCTTGCCAATATCATGCAAAAGCGCGCCCCAGCGGACGCGGATCAATTTATCGTCCATAATGCCCAGCCGCTTGGCGAGTTCAACGGCCATT
>JAJYOO010000410.1 GCA_021796155.1 Chloroflexota bacterium | reverse complement strand
TGAGCAGATCAAAAAACAGACACGGGTATTTGAACGTCTTTTGAGAAACGAAACGTGGATGGAATTCCATCCACGTTTCGTTTAAGTACCCGTTTGGGTAATAGACATACCCATCTCCTCAATCCTATAATTCGCAGGTCAAAATAAATCGCAATCAAGCTCATCATGATTTTTGAAGGAGATAAATATCATGGCTAAGACAGTTAAAGATGTTTTTGAATTAGGCAAAGACGTCCAACTGGTGGACGTGCGCTTCATCGACCTGCCCGGAACCTGGCAGCATTTCACCATGCCTGCCCATCGTCTGACGACGGAATTTTTCGAGGAGGGTATTCCGTTCGATGGTTCGTCCATTCGCGGCTTCCAGGAAATCCACGAGTCGGACATGCTCTTGAAGGCCGACCCCGAAACCGCGTTCATTGATCCGACCGCGGAAATCCCGACGCTGGTCATTAGCTGCAATGTGTTCGATCCGTTCACGTTCGAAGCGTACAGCCGCGATCCGCGTTATGTGGCGCTCAAGGCTGAGGCGTATCTCAAAAGCACAGGGGTCGCCGACACGGTCTACTTCGCGCCCGAAGCGGAGTTCTTCGTCTTCGACAATATCCGCTACTCATCGAATCCCCACGAAGCGTTTTATTTGATCGGCAGTGAAGAAGCCTGGTGGGAGAGCGGCCACAACGACCGCCCGAACTATGGCGGACAAATCCTTCCCAAGCGCGGATATTTCCCCGTGCCTCCCACTGACACGTTGCAGACTCTGCGCTCCAAGTTCATGCTGGCCATGGAAACGGCCGGCGTCAAGATGGACTTGCATCATCATGAAGTCGCCACTGCCGGTCAGAGTGAAATGAGCATGACCTTTACCACGCTGACTCGCATGGCGGATAACCTCCTGCTTTACAAGTACATCATCAAGAATGTTGCCCGTCAGAATGGTAAGACAGCCACCTTCATGCCCAAGCCTTTGTTTGGCGATAACGGTTCCGGTATGCACGTTCACTCATCTTTGTGGAAAGGCGATACCAACGTTTTCTACGATGAAGGCGGTTATGCCGGTCTTTCGCAGACCGCCAAATACTACATCGGTGGCATTCTCAAACACGCGCCTGCCTTGCTTGCCCTGACCTCACCGACCACCAACTCCTATCGCCGCCTCGTGCCCGGATATGAAGCGCCGGTCAATATCGCGTACTCGCAGCGCAATCGCTCGGCCATCTGCCGCATTCCCGCCACCAAGAGTTACAAAGCCAAGCGTGTTGAATTCCGCGCGCCCGATCCATCCTGCAATCCGTACCTTGCCTTCTCCGCAATTTTGATGGCCGGCCTGGACGGCATCCTGAACAAGATCGATCCCGGTGAACCGCAGGATCGTGACTTGTACGATCTGCCCGCCAAAGAGAAAAAGAAAATCAAACAAGTGCCCAGCTCACTTGTCGAAGTGTTGGACGCGCTCGAGGCCGATCACGAGTTCCTGCTCAGAGGCGATGTCTTCACTCCCGACCTGCTCGAGGAATATATCAAATACAAACGCGTTCACGAAGTGGATGCGATCCGTCTGCGCCCGACGCCGCATGAATTCTCGTTGTATTTCGACTGCTAAAATTTCGAAACCAACTTTTAGGGAAGAGTAAAACAGAAAGGCCGAGTCATCCTCGGCCTTTCTGTGAATAAATTTGAAATGAGATCATTTCAAAATCTGTAATGACCAGGACTTGCGCAGATAACCATCAGATGGGAGAATCATTTCTAGTTCGTGAGCGAATATTGCAAGAGATGAAGACACAATCTTTCCCTCAACCTGAAGAAACCGATCCGCGCCTGCTCGAAGCGCTGGCAAGTTTGAATCAGATCAGCGATGCGATCAATCACACTGGCACTGACGATGCCAGTCAAAATGATCTGAGCCTTCAACTGATCGTTGACAGCGCCATCCGCGTGGTGCCGGGTTCGTCTGCGGTGATCTACATTTACGATCAGGCCACCGGCGTGTTCGAAAAAGAATCGCGCGTCTCTGCCGAACCGGATGGGCGCAGGCCTGCCTCGGGAACCGACCAGCCGAATGATTTTCCTCGTTCCGGCGGGATCGGGATGCGGACGATCAAACGTCGTCACAGGTCTCTCTCGTATGAAGAACCTGACCTGGACGTTCATCCCTATCATGCCGCATTGGGAGTCAAAGCCGTTGCATGTTTTCCATTGATCGTCGCTGAACAAGCCGTTGGAATTTTATATATTTATCTGCATGAGGAGCGGCGCTTCACTCACCTTGAACAACTCATGCTCGATAACTTTGTCAATCAGGCTGCGATGGCAATTTATCATTCGCGCCGCCTTGCCGGGATCAGGCGCGATCTGATTCGCAAAGATGAAGAATTGAAACAACTTCGTCAGGCGGGATTATTGATCTCATCGCGTTTGCGTCTCGAAGAGACTCTTGATTCCATTTTGCAGTTGGCGCTTGAAATTACGAATGCCCAGTATGGGATTTTTCGTCTGCTCGACAAGAACAATGAATTTTTGGTGACACGTGCTGTCAGTGGAATTCAATTTGAACGGCCATTGACTGAAAAGTTGCCGCTGAATGGAAATAGCGTCATGGCTCACGTGGCGCGTACCCGCCAGCCTTTGCTCATCCCGGACCTGAGGCTGGAGCCGTGGTCGAAGATTTATTACCCGCTCGATTCAAAAATTGAGATGCGTTCCGAGTTGGCTGTGCCGCTGATCAACGCCAGCGGACGATTGGAAGGTGTGCTGAATCTTGAAAGTCCAAACCAGGGCGGATTCTCCGAAGATGATAATCACATGTTGCAATCACTTGCCACGTATGCGATTGCGGCCATTCAAGAAGTCCGTTTGCTGGACGCGCTTCAAGAAGCGGCTCAATTAATTATTTCACAGCCAAGCCAAAAAGTTTTGGATCATTTATGCGCGATGGCGAATGACCTGCTTAATTCATCGTCGAGCGCGATCTGGCTGGCGAACGAATCAGGCGAGTTGCATCTCACCTCGTTGAACGGTGCGACTCAAC
>JAJYOO010000409.1 GCA_021796155.1 Chloroflexota bacterium | reverse complement strand
GCTTATTCATTGATTTGATATAATTTCATTGCGCCCCCGTAGCACAACGGACAGTGCAAGGCACTCCTAAGGCCGAGATGTGGGTTCGATTCCCTCCAGGGGCACTATATACAGTCCAAGCAGAATTAGAATCCCGGCGATTGCCAGGATGATCCCGATGATGTCCAGCTTGCGTTCAGGAGAAAGACTTCCCCAAAGCGATGGCTCGGTCTGTGGCGGAAGTTGTTTTCCAAAAGCCGGTTTGGGATTAGGGCGCGCCTGCCTTGAACCTGCCTTCCCTTGAGGCCTTTTGTTCTTCTTTGATCGTGAGAAAAAGTTGGGGAATCGCATGGAACGATACGGAAAACGTAAAAATTATTATAGCACAAATGGTCTGTTTTCTTTAAGGTACAATTGTTTGGCGTTTGCATGAATTATTGCGTCATACTCTAAATCTTCACCACAAAGTCACGAAGTCACAAGATAAATGATTAGTGTCTTTGAGTCTTGGTGGTAAAAACGAAAAGGCACAACATTGTTCGAAATCTTATTTCTTGGCACATCCGCTTCTGCGCCATCGGCCAAGCGCGGGCTTTCCGCTCAGATCGTCACGCATGATGAATATCGTTTTCTGATTGATTGCGGCGAAGGCACACAGCGCCAGATTTTGCAATCGGGCACGGGCTTTCGACATTTGACGCGCGTGTTGTTGACGCACGGTCATCTCGATCACATTCTTGGTTTGGGTGGATTGCTCAGCACGTTCCTGCGTTGGGAAGCAATCGAAGAACTTGAAATTTTCGGCGGACGCGGCACGCTCGACCGCGTGCGCGCGTTGCTCGACGGAGTTGTTTTGCGCGGCAACCAGCCGCCAATGCCGCTTCATTTTCGCGAGATCAAACCCGGCATATTTTTCGACGCGGCGGATTTTACGATTAGGGCTTTTCCTGTTACCCACCGCGGACCGGACTGTCTCGGTTATGTTTTCGAGGGCAAAGCGCGGCGCCCATTCCTTGCAGAAAAGGCGGACGCGCTTGGAGTCCCGTTTGGGCCGGAACGACACGATCTCGTGGATGGAAAAACGATTACGCTGTCAAACGGCAACCGCGTCAAACCGGACGATGTGCTGGGTCCGCTTCAAAAGGGTGTGAAACTCGTCGTTGTAGGGGATACCGGCAAAACGGATGACCTGCTCGAGGTCTGTAAAGATGCAGACGCGCTGGTGATCGAGTCAACATATCTCAACGAAGAAGCTGAGATGGCGCACGAGTTCTCGCATCTGACCGCGCAACAAGGAGCCGAATTAGCTGTTAAAGCAAATGTCAAGAAATTAATTTTGACGCATATTTCGCGCCGCTATCGCGAGAAGGATGTATTGAAAGAAGCACAGGCAATCCATCCGAACGCGTCGGTGGCGCGTGACTTTGATATTTTCCAAATCAAGAAAGATGAACAAGATGGACACAAGTAGACCTTTTACAATCGGCGTATTGACATCGGGCGGCGATGCACCTGGAATGAATCCGTGCATCCGCGCCGTCGTGCGGACGGCGATGACGCATGGCGCAAAAGTGTTGGGTGTCGTTGATGGCTTTGAAGGATTGTTGAATGGCGAATTCCGTCCGCTGGGTGCGCGCGATGTCGGCGGCATCTTGCAGCGCGGCGGGACAATTTTACAGACCAGCCGCAGCCCGCGATTCATGGAGCCGCACGGCCAGCGCGAAGCCATCCGTCATATGAATGAAGTGGGAATGGACGCCCTGGTTGTGATCGGCGGCGAAGGTTCGCTAAAAGGTGCATATGCTTTGCATCAGCAAGGAATCAAAGTGATTGGTATTCCCGGCAGCATTGATAACGATGTTTGGGGAACCAGTATTTCTGTCGGCACCGATACGGCTATGAACACCATCATGGACGCGGTGGATAAATTGCGCGATACAGCATCGTCGCATCATCGAGCCTTTCTCATCGAAACAATGGGACGCAACTGCGGTTATCTGGCAGCCATGACCGGTATCGTATGCGGTGCGGAAATTGTCTTGATTCCCGAAGTTCCGGTTACATTCGAGGAAGTTGGAAAAACAATCGAAGACGCATACAAGCGCGGCAAGACACACGCGATCATCATCAATGCCGAGGGTTCGGGACATCGCACCACCGATCTCGCTAGGGCGCTCGACGACATGGATGTAGGATTCAAAACACGCGTGACCATTCTTGGACACATCCAACGCGGCGGTTCGCCAACAGCGTATGATCGTTTGCTCGCATCACGCATGGGTCTGAAAGCTGTCGAAGGATTGCTGGAAGGCAAGAGCGGCGTGATGACCGGACTCCGGGAACGCGGCATTGAATACGTCCCGCTGGAGGACGTCATCAGTCACAAGCGTGAAGCGAATTTTGAGTATTATGAAATGACAAAGGTTTTAGCGCGCTAAAGTGCAAAGTGAGAAGTTGGAAGTGCCTAAGTACACTTCGCACTCGTCACTTTAGGCACTTCATACTTTTATATCATCGTCGGTTCTTCGTAAACCCCAAACACTTCTTTCATTACCTGAATGATTTCACCGAGCGTCGCATACGAGCGGACGCAGTCCAATAAATAAGGCATTGTGTTTTCCGTCCCCTGCATCGCAATGCGAAGCTTATCCATGGCTTGACCGACACGGCCGTTATCACGCGTCTTGCGTAATTCGGCGAGACGATTAATTTGTCGTTTATAGCCGTTCGGATCCATTTCCAAAATAGGGACAGTCAGCGGCTTGTCTTCCTGATGCGCGTTCACGCCGACGATCTTGCGTACGCCCTGGTCAATCTCGCGTTGATAGCGATACGCCGCGTCCGCGATCTCAGATTGGAAGAATCCTTTTTCGATGGCAGGGATGACACCGCCCAAATCTTCGATGCGACGGAAATAATCATAAGCTTCTTTTTCGATTCTATCAGTCTGGGCCTCGACGAAGAAACTGCCTCCGAGCGGATCAATTGTGTTCGCCACCCCGGATTCTTCTGCAATGATTTGCTGCGTCCGCAATGCAATCGTCACCGCGTGCTCGGAAGGTAAAGCCAATGGCATCGC
>JAJYOO010000408.1 GCA_021796155.1 Chloroflexota bacterium | reverse complement strand
GCCGAAGAAGCCCGCAAAGAAATGAAGGACGCTGACAATTTCAAGATTGTCAAAGTCAAAGGCACGGGTGGTTCACTCACCGCGTTGCCGATCATTGAAACTTTGCTTGGCGATGTTTCAGCTTATATTCCGACCAACGTTATTTCAATTACCGATGGTCAGATCTATCTTGAATCCAACCTGTTCAATGCCGGTATCCGCCCGGCCGTCAATGTGGGTATCTCGGTCTCCCGTGTGGGTGGCGATGCGCAGACCAAAGCCATGAAACAGGTGGCTGGACGTCTGCGCCTCGACATGGCCGCCTATCGTGAATTGGCTGCCTTCGCTTTGATGGCATCCGATCTCGACAAAGCCACGCAACAACAGCTTGGCCGCGGTCAACGAATGCAGGAAATTCTCAAGCAACCCCAATACTCCCCGATGTCGCTTCCTGATCAAGTCATTGCCATGTTTGCCGGCACCAACGGTTACGCTGATGGCGTTCCGGTGGAGAAGATGGCGCAATGGCAAAATGATTTGCTCAAGTTCATGGAATCTTCCTATCCTGAAATTGGCAAAAATATTTCCGAAAAGAAAATGATCACGGACGACAACCGTGCGAATCTTACGAAGGCGCTCGACGCTTTCCGCTCTGGTTGGCAGGCATAACCCATGGCATCCGCACGAGAGATGCGGCTTCGCATCAAAAGTGTAAAAAATATTTCGCAGGTCACGCGTGCCCTGGAAGCTGTCAGCGCGGCGAAAGTACGCAAGGCTGTTCAGGCTGTGACCGCGACGCGCTCGTACGCGACCAAAGCCTGGCAGGTGCTGACTCACGTTGCGGCTCAACCCGGACGCCAAAGCCTGCATCCGTTATTGACGGAGCGACCCAATCCCAAAACGGCTCTCGTTATCGTGATCACCGGCGATCGCGGTTTGGCTGGCGCTTACAACACGAACGTGATCCGTTACGTCGCTCAGCGCTTCGATAAATATCCGCTTCCCGTCAAATACATCGCGGTTGGACGCAAAGGCCGCGATCTGCTTTTCCGTCGTCGGAAACAGGTAATCGCCGATTTCAGCAACCTGCCTGCCGCGCCATCTTTCATGGATGTCTCAGCTGTTGGCCGTCTGGCTGTGGATGAATTCATGAAGGGTGATGCGGATGAAGTCTTTTTGGTCTATACGGATTTCATCAACATGGCCCGCCAGGTTGCGACGATGAAAAAGCTTTTGCCGCTAGAAGTAAAAAGCGGCGAGGGCCGGGTCGAGGAATTTGAAAACAAAAATGGCCCATCGGCTGCGTATGAATATGAACCTGATCAGCGCGAAATCCTGGACGAGATCATCCCGCGCTTTACGGCGTTGCAGGTTTATCAGGCTGTGCTTGAATCGCAAGCCAGTGAACATGCCGCGCGCATGATTGCCATGCGCAATGCCACGGATAATGCGAAGGAACTGGTCAGTGGATTGCAATTGGCTTATAACAAAGTTCGCCAGCAGGCTATCACGGGCGATATCTTGGACATTGTCGGCGGCGCGGAAGCGCTGGCCGCGAAATAACTGGAGGAAACGAATCATGGCAAACGCAACAGGCCGTGTGGTACAAATTCTGGGTGGTGTGGTGGATGTGGAATTCCCCGAAGGCAACATCCCCGAGCTTTACGAGGCGATCGAAGTTGAACGTCCGGGAAAAGATGCAATGGTTCTCGAAGTTCAGAAACATATGGGCGATAACATAATCCGTACTGTTTCAATGGACTCAACCGATGGTCTTCAGCGTGGACTTCCTGCGGTTGCAACCGGCGCGCCCATCCTGGTTCCGGTGGGCCAGGCTACGCTTGGGCGTATCTTCAATGTGCTGGGCAAGCCCGTAGACAATAAAGGGCCGGTTGACGCGGCGGCCCGCTACCCGATCCATCGCGCCGCGCCGACGTTCGCAGAACAATCCACCCACGTTGAAATTTTCGAGACCGGCGTCAAAGTCGTTGACTTGATCGCTCCGTTCACCAAAGGCGGCAAGACCGGTATCTTCGGCGGCGCCGGCACCGGCAAGACCGTTATCATCATGGAACTTATTCGCTCGGTTGCGACCGAGCATGAAGGCAACTCTGTGTTTGCCGGCGTGGGCGAACGAACGCGTGAAGGCACACAGCTTTACCGCGAAATGCTCGAGTCAGGCGTTATGAAGGATACTGTCATGGTGTACGGCCAGATGAATGAACCATCCGGCGTGCGCCTGCGTGTGGCTCTTTCGGCGCTTTCGATGGCTGAATATTTCCGCGATCAAGGCAGGGATGTGCTTCTCTTCGTGGATAACATTTTCCGTTTTTCCATGTCTGGTTCGGAAGTCTCGGCTCTGCTCGGGCGCATGCCGTCCGCGGTGGGGTACCAACCGACTCTCGCTACGGAAATGGGTGAGCTTCAGGAGCGCATTACATCCACGCGCAATGGCTCGATCACATCCATGCAGGCCGTGTATGTTCCTGCGGATGATTATTCCGACCCTGCGCCGGTCGCGACGTTTACTCACCTCGATGCGACAATTGCCCTCGAGCGTTCCATCGTGGAAAAAGGCATTTACCCGGCGGTTGATCCGCTCGGTTCGACCTCCCGAATTCTGGATCCCAATATCGTGGGCGAAGAGCACTACCGGACGGCGCGCGAGGTTCAACGCATTCTCCAACGCTATAAAGATTTGAATGATATCATCGCCATTCTCGGTATCGACGAATTGAGCGAAGATGATAAACTTATCGTTGCTAGAGCGCGCAAGATCGAGCGCTTCTTCTCGCAGCCGTTCTTCGTGGCGGAACGTTTTACCGGTATTGATGGCCGCTATGTCAAACGCGCCGATACCGTGCGCGGCTTCCGTGAGATTTTGGATGGCAAATGCGATGACCTGCCTGAGCAGGCTTTCATGATGGCAGGTACAATTGAAGATGTACGCGAGAAGGCCGAAAAATTAGCAAAGGCTTCGTAATTATCATTGCGAGATGTTTTTTGCGAAGCAATCTCATACAGTAGGAGATTGCTTCGGCGGAAGAACAACGCCTCGCAATGACAGGATGTAAATTATGCCGAT
>JAJYOO010000407.1 GCA_021796155.1 Chloroflexota bacterium | reverse complement strand
TCAGGTGTTCGTCAAATGTCTGTGCAAAAGCGTGATAACCAGAGCCATCACATTTGGCTTGAAAATAATAATAGTTTGTATCTGCGGGAGCGGCCACCGCACGCAGCGCGTCGAGGCTTGGATTTGAAATTGGTCCGGGCGGCAAGCCTGCATTCAAATACGTGTTATACGGCGATGCAAATTTTAAATCACCTGCGCTAAGCGGATTCGTCCACCAGGTTTGTTGAACAGAGTCGTATCCCAACGCATATTGAACGGTCGGATCAGCATCCAGGTTCATGCCAATTTTTAAACGATTAAGATAGACCGATGCGATCATTGGCATTTCCTCGGAATGCATTGTTTCGCGTTCGACGATCGAAGCAAGCGTCACGGCTTGGTAAACGCTCAAACCCTGACCGCTGAATCCATCGCGAAGATCACTTGTCAAGTGCAAACCAAAATTACGGAGCAACGCGTCGAGCAATTGATCAACCGTCGTGACGCGCGGAAGCGTGTAAGAATCCGGGTAGAGAAAACCTTCCGTTGAACGGGCGCCCGCCAAGAAGTCGAAGCCCGGATGCGGTTTGGATGCCGCTGCAATAAAATCCGTCGGCGTGATGTTCAATCCCGAAGTCGGAAGCGATAATGCGATCTCCTCCATTCGCCAGCCGGGAAGAACTACAAACGTCACATCCGCAGGCGTGGCATCCTGCATGGTACGCGCAATATCCACAATGGACATGGATGGACTGAGTTGATACTCTCCCGCCTGAATGGATGTATCGAGGCCGGTGTAAATCAGGTAATCACGGAACATACCCGCGTCGTTGATCAACTGCGCGGCTTGAAGCTGACTCGCAATATCATCAACCAGCTCGCCCTGCTGAATTGTAAAAGTCAGTTTCGGCCCGTGGGCCGCGAGTGGACGCGTTAGAAGTCCGTCATACCAAAGGAGTTTCAACGAATATTCAAAGACTTGTGAAAAGGAAAGCCTCGGCGATGGCGGGCCGTATATCCGCGCCGCCGAGGAAGGAATCGCAATAAACGAGACAACGAGGCAAACGAGGATGATCGCAATGATTGCAAGAGGAACAAAACGGCGCATTTTATGATCTGTGTTGATCGAGATAAGATTGCAAAATCATCACTGCCGCAAGCTCATCGAGATGACCGGCGCGTTTCTTTCGTGATACGCCAAGTTCGATGCGGGCGGCGCGTGCGTCCTGCGTGCTGAATGATTCGTCCCACATGACGATTGGAATTTGAATTTGCGTTTTGAGCGCGTCAGCGAAACGAGCGGCGCGGCGTCCGGCCAGATTCGGACGGCCTTCCTCGTCAAATGATTGACCGATGACAATCAGTTCGACTTGATTCTGCGCGGCAAGTTCCGCAACTTGCGCCGCATCAATCACACGCGAGACATGTTTGATCACTTTCAAGGGATTGGCAATCGTACCAGTCAAATCAGAAATCGCCAGCCCGATACGCTTTTCACCATGATCAACTGCAAGGATTCGCATTTCGCTCCGAAAAGGCAATCCGCAGATTACACAGATTGAAGAAAAGAATCTGCGAAATCTGTATAATCTGCGAATTTATTTCTTAATCCATCATTGAACATCAATCCGAAACGGTATTAATGGCATCCACGGCCACCAGGAGGGATTCAAATCAATCTGGGGCGCGGCTGCAAGCGGAAGATTCGATTGCAAACGTTGAGCCGCGGCCTGTGGCGAAAGTCCGCGCACGAGCGCGTTGGCTTGCTCAAAATTGATTTGATGGATCAGCGTCCGCTCGACTCGCAAATCAAAATGTGTTGCACCCGATTGATCCAATGTTGGGGAACCGGCTTCGCTAAATTTCAACGAATTTGAATCCGATACATAACCGTCAGGAACGGATGCATCCAAAACGAGTCGCGCCAATTGAGTCAAATCATCCGCAGTCACGTATTGCGCGCTGTATTCGACTGTCATCGCCAGCGTCAACAACGAACCGGCTTTCCCCGCGGGCGGATTATATGTCTCATCCAAAACCTGTCCCATCTGCAATGTATTTTCCAATAACAAATCTTTCGCGCCAATCGTTGCCTTGATTTGTTTTTCAGCATTCGATTGCAGGATCGGCAGCAACACATCATGCACGCGCTGGCGGTCATCGTCCGATGGTGCGGTGGTCACAAGATCGGTCCCGCCAGTGGTCGGTTCGGGATTCGTCACCGATGCCGAAAGTCCGACATTGCCTTCGATGGCTTGAATCGAATTAACGGGCAGATTTCCAATTGCGCCCGCTTGTACCGCTGTGATCGGCACATCCACAAACGAGTTGGCCGTTCCGACAAGATGCGTATCATTCATCGTCACAAAGCGCACGGTATTTTGTCCCACACTGTAAACAACGGTCCCCGCCGGAATGCTCACATCCGTCTGCGTCAAATTTTTGAAGCGTGCAATACCGGTCGCTTTCGTCTGCGGGATGGACGACTGCGACGTGACCTGCGCTGACTGCGATCCGGTCACAGTCACGGTGATGGATTGGGATGGAACGCTGCCATTGATCAAAACGGACTGATTCGATTTGGATGCCGTAACAGGAATGGTCACATTTTGCTGCTGCGAAACTGGCATAAGTTTAATCGCCGCGCGCGGGACAAATAAAGCGGCTACCGCCAAAGCGGCTGATACGCCCACCAAAAAGAATCCGATGCGCGCCGCGAGCGATGACTTCCACCCGGCTTCATTGACTTGCGATTCGGCTTTCATCGTCCGCAGGTTGGGATGATCGGCTCGAGGGCCGCGTCGGATGATTGAACGGCGCCCCGGCCAAATGTCCCGCTGCGCCGCGGCGGTGGACGCAAAAACCGGGATGCCGAATCCCATCGCGTCGCGTCGAACGTCCGCGCGGCGCGTGACGAGTCCAATGTCTGCGCCGAGATAACGCGCGTGTTGTTGAAGCACGCGCAAGTCCACAGGCCGAAGCGTCACCTTTTCATACTTCGGCCAGACCAGCAAAATGCGCGGCGACTTCGCCCACGACATCCGGTCACGGACGGAGATCAAATCGTCATGCGATTCGAGCGCGAT
>JAJYOO010000406.1 GCA_021796155.1 Chloroflexota bacterium | reverse complement strand
CAGCAGACACCCTTTTGAAGCTGAACAGGCTATGGAGCTGCGCAGTAATAAACGACAGCGACTACAATGCCTGGATTTTTCACCCACGAACACCCTGCGGCTGTGCAGCTGGCTTGGTCGTGGTATTGGCTTGGATTCGTACAACGAGCGCCCGCCTGTTTAGTCGGCGGTTCCTCTGTGGGACAGATCAGCGGTTCGCCGCCGTTCGATTTGAATCCAAACGCGGCGCGGCACGTAACGCAGCAGCGAAGCCGAATGGCTTCGCTGCTGCAAAGTAGTCGTTACAGGTTCTGCGTTATGGGATTACATAACAGGTACAAGTATCAGGATTAAATTCCATGCCTTTGGCATTACATATCGCAATGCTCAATTGGCAGGCGGGCGGCGGTGTTGCGCCGGGCGTTTTGGGTGGTTTGTGTGGTGCAGGCGGCGGTGCGTTGCTTGGACAGATGTGCGGCTCATTGCCAGTTGGCTTGAAACCATACGCGGCCCAGCAGGTATTGTCCACAGCATAAATGGCCTTGATCGGGTAATTGGCATTGCCCGCGATGGGCGAACCAGCCTGTGCGAAAGTGAAGCGGTCGTTGTAATTGAATTTGGAGGGGTCTTTCAACCCAGCATCGGCCCACACACCCCACAAAAATGAGCTGCCAACCAGCGATGTTTTGAAGGCAAACTCCACGATGGATGAGTCGTTGGGGTCTATTCTTGTCCAGGCCAAATCGGGATCATCGCCCTGGCCCTGATTAAAGATAACAGTTTCGTATCCATCGCCCGGGTACGGGGCGCCGGTTGTCGTATTGGCATCCGATCTCTCGGGCGATGCACCGCCGGTGTCGTGATTGGGATCGGTGTAGACTTTGACCCCATTCGTTGTCCAGGTTGTAGTGTAAGGCGGTTGGGCCCAGGCCAGGATGTCACCAAAACCATCTTTGCTTTTGTTCAGCTCGACGCCATAGTCAATGTTGATGGGATCATCGGGATTGTTACCGACCAAATTGATGAAAACGTAATACCATGTGCCATCGGTGCTGAGTTGGAATGTTGTAATATCTAGGTTCGGCACGTAAGTCATATCTGACTGCGTAAATGGCCGCTCGAACAGGTTGAAGTCATAGGACTCACCGCCGGTGGCGTGATGTTGCGCGCCTGTGCCAGACGAATCCACATCATAGTTAAGCGGTCCAGATGGGCTTGTATCCGATGGCATGAGTTGATGAAGTACTGGCGGTGCGGTTACCGTATCCGTTGCGGAAGGCGGCTGTGTGGAGACGGCGGATACATTTCCAGAATTCGATTGTGGTTGACTGGTTGGTGGAATGGCGGTCGCGGAAGGCAGGTTGCAGGCAAATACAACAACGATGAAGATGCACAGCAAATAGATAAAACGAGGCGATGCCTTTGACATGGCAGGCTCCTTTCCTTTGGCTGCAATCCATTATGCAATCGCGGACGATTGCCCGCAAGAGTACTTTAGATTGATTGGACGATGGATTGCATGATCCTCGGACTGATGCCGGTCAAGTCGCTCAACCTCGACGAGAAAGCGGCGCGCGCTTTCGATGAGCCGACCAGCAGCCCCGGCACTTTCGCGTCCGTGTGCCGCCGTGTGGACAAGTCTTCCATGTTGCCGTGATCGGATGTGATCAGAATCAAGCCTTCTTCATCGTTCCAGTTTTCGACCAATCCGCCCAGTACACCGTCCAATGTTTCAAGTTGTTCGATGGCCCATTTCATATCTTGTTTATGGCCGACATAGTCACTGGCCCAATATTCGAAGAGCGAAAAATCGTACTGGCCCGCCAGTTGCGAAAGTTTCCTTCCCGCCTCGTGCGGATTCAAAACCGGCGCATCCAGAAAACCCAACATGCCTGCCCACGCTGAGCCAGTGAAATCCGCCGATAGCGCGCGGCCCGCATAAAGATCGTCTTTTGTGAACAGCGGCAGCCCTGCCGATGTGACCGCCAGTGGAATTGCGGAATATAAACGTTTTCCTGAATCCACGCCGTGAAAATAACGCGGCGGATACGCGTTGAGCAGCGCCGCGCTCTTGCCCGCCTTCGTTGATTGCGAAAATAAATTTCCGTTGAGCAGATATTTGGCAACCGTCGGGTTTGGCTTTGGCCCGTAATGTTCGCCGATCTCTTTTGACACATTGATGCCGGTCAGCAAAACCGCCTGCCCGGTCGCAGATTGCGGAAGCCCGTTCACGCCGAGCGCCGCGTCCAGCGGAAGCAATGTAGCGCGCCCGCCGGCAAAAGGCGCGGACGCGGCCAACAATTTATGTCCGCCTAACAGATTTTGCAGAACGGGCATATCGACGCGCGCGAACGGATTGATTTCGGGATTATCTGCGCCGAGTCCGACGCCATCGAGGAAGATGAATAAGACGCGCATGCTTGTTTACCGATAATTATTTTTTGTTGGGGCAGACCTACGTGTCTGCCCAGTGTCTGCCCAGTGGTTGCCCAGGATAATGTGTCTGCCCAGGGCAATCACGCAGGATCGCCCTTACGGTTTTTGATACAAAAACCACGCAGATTGCCGTTCGCGTTTATCCCAGCCGTCCTTGCGCGAGAGCAGACGAAAGCCGCGGGCCAGGATCAAGTCCAAATCGGCCGCGGCCAGCCCGGACGACGCGCTGAGCTTGTCGAAGCGTCCGGTTTGACTCGGGTCGGGCTTAAAGAATCCGTACATCAGCCAGTATCCGCCCGAAGCGAGGATGCGATCCAATTCGGTGAGATAAGCGGCCCGATTCTCCACGCCATGGAAACATCCCATGTCGAGCGCCAGATCGAACGGTCCTTCGATCCCTTTTAAATTGGTCGCGTCACCAACCTGCAAAACTGCCTTCACGCTTGCCTTTTGCGTTTTATGTTTTGCAATTTGAATCGCGCGCGGCGCAAAATCAATTCCGGTGACTTGCCAGCCATGCTGCGCCAGCGTGATGACATTTGTTCCGGTGCCGCATCCAAGGTCAATGACGCGCCCCGCCGGATGATTGGCGATGAAATCGAAAAGTTCCGGCGGCGAAATGCCGCCGTCCCACGGCAGGCGGGCATAAT
>JAJYOO010000405.1 GCA_021796155.1 Chloroflexota bacterium | reverse complement strand
GATAAATTGACGACCAGCGCATTGCTTTTGAAAGCCTGCTTGCCGCAACCGCGTAACATCGTGGCGTTCACGCCCGAGTCCGCGTTGGACGCGTTGGAGAAGCTTGGCTATCCGGCAGTCGCGAAACCTGTTGTCGGTTCGTGGGGACGATTGCTGGCGAAGATCAATGACCGCGATGCGGCCGAGGCGATCTTTGAACATAAGGCCACGCTCGGTTCGACTCAACATCAGGTTTTTTATATTCAGGAATACATTGAGAAGCCCGGTCGCGATATTCGCGCTGTCGTCATCGGCGACCGTGTATTGACGGCAATGTATCGCACATCGCCGCATTGGATCACGAACACCGCTCGCGGCGGAGAAGGCGAATTGTGTCCGGTCACGCCGGAGATCGAAGACTTGTGTTTGAAAGCCGCGCAAGCTGTTGGCGGCGGAGTGCTGGCGATTGATCTGATCGAACATCCTCAGCGCGGATTTCTAATCAACGAGGTCAATCACACGATGGAATTTCACACGCTGCAACCGTTGAGCGGTGTCGATATCGCGGGCGAGATTGTGGATTACACGGCAAATATCGCAAGCCGGGAGCTTGTCCAATGACAACCGTGTCCATCGTTGGCGGCTCGGGGTATGGCGGCGGGGAGGCGCTGCGTCTTTTGCTCGACCATCCAAATGCGGAGGTCAAGCAGGTCACCTCGCGTTCGCACATGGGCGAGTTCGTTTATCAGGTGCATCCCAATCTGCGGAAGCGCACGCAGCTCAAGTTCAGTGATCCGTCGCAGCTTGAATCGGTGGATATTCTTTTTCTCGCGCAGCCGCATGGCGAAGCGCAACATCACATCAACGAATATGTAAAACTCGCGCCAAAGATCGTTGATCTCGCTGCGGACTTCCGTCTGCGCGATGCAGTGGTTTATGAAAAATGGTATGGTGAAAAACATGCCGCGCCTGAATGGCTGAACAAATTTGTTTATGGTTTGCCTGAGCTTCATCGCACGGAACTCGCCACAGCAAATTATGTCAGTGGCGTTGGATGCAATGCGACCGCCAGCAACTTGGCGTTGCTTCCGCTCGTCAAAGCGGATTTGGTTGACAAGAACGCGCCGATCATTATTGAAATCAAAGTTGGATCATCCGAGGGCGGCGCGGAGGGAAACTCTGCCTCGCATCACCCGGAACGGGCTTCCGTCATTCGAACTTTCTCCCCCTTTGGACATCGTCACACCGCTGAAGTAATGCAGGAGATGTGCGTAACGACTGTCTCGCTGACGATGACTTCTGTGGATTTGGTGCGCGGCGTCCTGGCAACCGCGCACGCCAAAGTTAAATCAGGCGTGACAACCAAAGATTTATGGAAAGCATATCGGAGCGCATCAAACGAAAATCCATTTATACGCATCGTGAAAGAACAGCGCGGAATTTACCGCGTCCCTGAGCCGAAAGTTCTGGCTGGATCGAATTACGCTGATCTTGGCTTCGATCTTGATGAAAGCAATGGCCATGTTGTTTCGATGTGTGCGATTGATAATCTCATGAAGGGCGCAGCAGGCTCGGCAGTTCAGTGCATGAACTTGATGATGGGCTGGGATGAAATGCTAGGATTGGAGTTTGCAGGATTGCACCCAATCTAAGAAAGAGGAAAGAAGAAAGGAGCGACACGCTTTCTTTTCTCTTTCTTCTTTCATCGACACGGAGAACTTATGAAGCAATCAATTATCGTTATCAAACTCGGCGGCACGGAAGGCGTGGATTTTTCCGCGATCTGCAAAAATGCCGCAGAGTTATTGAAGCAAGATAAACGATTGATTCTGGTTCACGGCGGTTCCTCGGAAGCAAATTCGCTTGGGGAAGCTCTTCGCGCGCCCCCAAAGTTTATTACATCTCCTTCGGGATACACCTCGCGTTACACGGATCGCAAAACACTCGGGATTTTTGCGATGGCTGTGAATGGGAAGGTCAATACATTATTGGTTGAACAGTTGCAGATGCTTGGCGTCAACGCGTTTGGTTTAAGTGGCGTGGATGGAAAACTCTTACAAGCGACGCGCAAAGATTCGATTCAAAGCATCGAGAACGGCAAACGCAAAATCATCCGCGATGATTTCACGGGCAAGATCGAATGTGTCAACGCGGAGTTACTGCAAACATTATTGTCAAATGGCTATGTGCCGGTCATCGCGCCGATGGCAGTCAGCGAGAAAGGCGAAGCGTTGAACGTGGATGCGGATCGCGCCGCAGCAATGGTTGCATCCGCGTTGAAAGCAGAAACACTGGTATTGCTGACCGCGGTCCCCGGGTTGATGAAAAATTTTCCGGATGAATCAACACTCATTCGGCAGTTGAATCAGAGTCAATTATCAGACGCGCTTGAAGCCGCGCAAGGTCGGATGAAGAAAAAAGTTTTGGGTGCAGAAGAAGCTTTGAAGGGCGGCGTGAAGCGGATCGTCATCGCGGATGGTCGAATCGAAAATCCAATCTCAAATGCTTTAGAAGGAAAAGGAACAGTCATCCAATGAATACGCAGGAAATTATTGACATCGAAAGCAAACATACTTCGGGCACGTATGCCAAACAGCCGCTCGTCATTGTGCGCGGGCAAGGCGCATCGTTGTTTGATGCGGACGGCGTCGAGTATCTCGATTGCTCGTCGGGGCACGGCGTTGCCAATCTCGGTCACGCGCATCCGAAAGTGGCGGAGGCGATCTATAAGCAAGCCTCCACGCTGATTACTTTATTTGAAACTTTTCCGAACGATAAGCGCGCAGAGTTAATGCAAAAAATTACTTCACTCGTGGATGGATTGGATCGCGTGTTTCTTTGCAACTCGGGCACGGAAGCAGTCGAAGCCGCGTTGAAATTTTCCCGCATCTCAACCGGACGAAAGAATGTGGTCGCCGCCATGCGAGCTTTTCATGGCCGGACGTTTGGTTCGCTCTCCGCGACGTTCAACAAAAAATATCGCGATGGTTTCGAACCACTCGTTCCGGGTTTCAGTCATGTCGCTTACAACAATATCGAAGCATTGGATAAAGCCGTAACTGATGAAACCGCCGCTGTGATTTTGGAA
>JAJYOO010000404.1 GCA_021796155.1 Chloroflexota bacterium | reverse complement strand
ACAGGCGAAAACCAGATGTCACATCATGTTGAGGGACGTGCAGGATGGCGCGGGAATAACTGTTTCCAAACGCTGAAAGATTCCTCCGCCAAAGCGGCCATTGCTTATCTACTGATCCGCCGGGGATATAACGCGAACCAATGACTACATCGTTCGTCTGCAAAGACTCGACCATCTCGGAAACTTTGGCGGGATCGTGCGAAAAGTCGGAGTCCATTTGCATAACGGCATCCGCTCCATCGTCCAGAGCGATGCGGAAACCCTCGAGATACGCGGAACGCAATCCACCTTTTCCGGCGCGATGCAGCACGCGGACGCGGTCATCGCGCTTCGCGATTTCGTCCGCAATCGGACCGGTCCCGTCGGGACTGTTATCGTCTACAACTAGCACGTGCAACTCGAGCGAAAGCGAAAATAAAGCGGAGACCAGTTTTGGAAGGTTCTCCGCTTCGTTATATGTTGGAATGACCACCGTTATTCTCATTAGCACCTATTTTTTGCGCCGCAATAAATCAACTTTCAATTGCTCGGCAGTTGCGAAACGCCCGGCCAACGATGGCACATCAGCTATCTTGACGGCGAGGCGATCTTTGCGTTTTGCAGCTTGTTCACGATCCTTGATCGGATAAAAATAATCAAGTGATTGCTCAAGGCGGGCCTGCAATCGTTCACGTAACGGCTGTAAATTTGCAGGCGGAACCACCAACACAAAATCAGATGAACCAGCGTGTCCTAGAAAATCATCCGGGCCGCTGGACTCGCGCATCGTATTCAAAATCATCAAGCTGACGGCGCGCAGGACATCGTCGGACGCGACAAAGCCATACGCTTCGCGGAACGAATCCATATTCTCGAGCGAGACGAGTAGCACAGCCCAGCCATCATTTTTGATCGCCTCATTGAGCCGTTCGTCCACAACCGCGCCTTCAGGCAATCCGCTGACCGGATTGGTGAGCGATCCCTGGCTCATGCGCTTCAACGCGTTGCGGACACGCAAGCGCAATTCCTGAACGTCAAACGGCTTAGTGATGTAGTCATCTGCGCCGAGTTCAAGGCCCTGGAGTTTATCGGCTCGCTCGCGTTTTTCAGTCAGAAAGATGATTGGGACATCCTGCGTACGGCGGTCACCGCGCAAACGCCGGGCGACTTCATAACCGTCAATGTCGGGCAGGCGAATATCAAGGATCACCAGATCGGGACGGTCGGTCTGGCAAGCACGCACGCCGTCTTCGCCCCAATTGACAGTAAAAACCTCGTAGCCTTGAACGCGAAAATACGCGTTCAGCATTTCAGCTACATCGAGGTCATCTTCAACGATCAGGATTTTTGATTTGGCTTCTGCCACGCTGCCCCCGATCAGGAAATGGGTTCTTTTTGAATCACAAACTCACACACTTCGTCGCCAACGGCCACGCACTTGGACTCATTGACGCGGAATTCATTCCCGCCGGAAACCCATTTGAGTCCTTCCTGCAATAAGCCTGTTGCGATGAAACAAACCGGTTTGTCCGCGTTATGGCGTCCCCAGCAAACCGGGCATTTATGGATCGTGTAAATGTATTCGTTATCTTTTTCTTCGACTGTGCTTAATTGGTCGCTAAGCTGGCTGAAAATTTTTGCCATCGCCGGAACACCGATGCGAAGCTTGGCATGAAGCGGAAGGACAACGAACGCCAAATCCGCGACGCCCGCCAAAGCGCCAAAATTTTTCAGGGCGTCGGAAAACGTCGCACGTCCCGCACGAAGCGCCAAGCCGCGTCCACCGCGTGGACCGTACATATCTTCCAGCGCAGTTCCAATCGCGGAAAGCTCAGCAAAGTCAAAACCTTTTTCCAAATTATCAGGCGGATAATTGTCAATGTAATTATTCAAACCCGCGAGGTTGAGAATGGCATTCAAGCCATTCTTGCCCATGACCTCTTCGAGGGATTTTATTGTGATTAGTCCAAACTTATTGGGATAATACAAACCGCTCTTTTGAATGGGGCTCATACCTTCTCCACTAAATCAGCTTCGCCAGATCTTCGGCGGCGCGGCGCATGTCAAGGAAAATCAGGCCAAGCTTCGCCTGCTCACGAGCAAGAGCGGTCAGCACGGCTTCCTGTCCAACAGACATCAAAACGACAAACCCTTTCTGCCCTTTGATGTAAACCTGTTCAAGAGAACCGCGTCCGAGTTCGGTCGCAATTCGTTCGCCTAATGACAACATAGCGGCAGACATGGCTGAAACGCGATCTTCCTCCACACCCTGCGGCAACGCGGAAGCAATGCTCAAACCATCCACACTCACAACAGCAGAAGCTTCGATATCAGGCGATGACGCCTGCAACTCTCGCAGACGGTCCACCATTTGTTGCGTGCGGTTCTTAGACAAAACAACCCTCCATGAAAAGGATAAAAGCAACCGCATCAAAAAATCGCGGCGCTTTCCCCGGCAAGTAGTGATGCAATTTTAGCACACGGCGAGGCAGTGTCAAGTTGGCAGGACGCGTGCCGCGCATTTACAAATCAGTAAGCTCAACGCGGAATAGTATAATGATTACCTATGAAAAAATGGATTTGGGTGATTATCGTTGGCGCATTGATGAGTTCGACATTTACCGTTCAGTCCGCACAGGCGCAAAACACGAATCCGCCTCCCGAACCAGACAGCGGAGCGGTCGTCTGCCCGCCGGGCGTTTACCTAACCCCGCCAAATGACTGCCTGCCACTTGGCCCTTCAGTCTATCTCACCGATATGGCGCGCATCGGGCTGACGTTTCCGCCGACGCCGCTCCCGGCGACCAAACCTGATCCATCGTTGGCGCAACTTCCATTCCATTATTTTCATGTGATCAGCGACAAACCTGTCCCAATCGTAAGCGCACCAGGAGATACAAGCGGCATACAGCAACTGTATCCAGGATTTGACTACGTCTCTTACAGTGACCGCGTGGATACCGGCCAGGGAATTTATTATCTGCTCCAAAATGGCGGATGGGTTGTGGGAAAAGGCGAACGCGTTGGCGAAGTATCAAGCTTTCAAGGTCTGCAATTCAACTCCACGCCACATAATTCCTTCGGCTGG
>JAJYOO010000403.1 GCA_021796155.1 Chloroflexota bacterium | reverse complement strand
CTTTGGATCCAATTCTTCGCGCAGGATTTTCAATTCTATTTCTGTCACGAGATCAGTTGTTCTTAACTGAGATGCGACTTTCAAATCCCAACCTGTGTTGGCTTTGGCTTGTTCCGTCGTTTTGCCGGGGTGTAAAGCCGTCAGAGTCAACTCGCCATTTTCGTCCGGCTCCATGAATCCGATATCCGTTACAACGCCGACCATGCCTCCGCCGCGCAGGCCAGCGGCTTCGCGTTGCTTGCGTCCGTTCAAGAATCCTGCCGAGGTCATGAAGTCCACTTTTTCAGGGAAGCGTCGCTTTTGATGCGGCGTCATCAGATAACAGCGATTGGCCCACGCCGCGATTTCCTGTGAGCCGCCGGAACCAGGCAAACGTGTTTTCGGATGGTTGTAATCAGTGCCGATGATCGTGGCGTTGATGTTGCCAAATTTATCAATCTGTGCACCGCCCATAAAGCCAACGTCCACGTTGCCGCGCTGAAGATACAACGAAAAAATATCGTACATGCTGACGACCGACAACGCGCCGCTGACGAGCGTCGGGTCGCCGATGGAAAGCGGAAGCCGCGCGGGTTCCGCACCGATCACACCTGCTTCATAGATCATGACGAGGTTCGGCGCGTGAGTCCGTTTTGCGAGGTTGCAAGCGAGGTTCGGTTGTCCAACGCCGACGAAGACAACATCACCATCGCGAAGCAAACGCGCGGCGTTGATGATCATCAGTTCGGCGGATGAATAATTTAATTCGGTCATAATACCTCTTTCAAAAAATCTTGCATGATTTCGAAAACTTCCTGCGGTCTTTCGAGCGGAAGCAGGTGAGTGGATTTTTCAAGCGTAACGATTTTGATTTTCTGATTCTTTTTCTCGACGGACTTTGCGGTTGATTCCCAAAATGTGTCGGTCTCCGCGCCGCGGATAATGATGGTTGGAACTTGGAGGCGCGCAAGATTTCTCCATAAATCCAAATCGTGCCAGACGCCAGTGTAATAGATGCGCGCTTCCCATTCGGGGCTGTACGCCAATTCATAATGATTGTTTGCCGGCTCCGTCATGCCATTGATGAATATCCGTAGATTCTCATTCGTGAAGAAACGGAAAATGGAACGGCGGCGATAACCTTCAAAGACTTTATTCAAATCATTGAATTCACGTCGACGTTTGAGCGCGCCATTGATCAACGGGTGGATTTGATTCCCCAAACCAAAGAATCGCGCCAGATTCCACTCGAGGATGAAATAACGCGGAAAAAGAACCGGGTCCATCAAAACCAACGCATGAAAACGGCTTGGTTCTCTGAGCGCGGCGCGCAATGTGACGATGGCACCGATAGAATGTCCAACACCGATTACCGACTCTAATTTTTGTTCATCGAAAAATTTCAGAAGATCATCCGTGAACGGAGTCCAATCGTTGACTTCTTCTGGTTTAGAGTCCGGCCACAATGGGCGCAGTAACATTCCGATTGTGTGATATTGACTTGCCAATCGTTCGGTCAACGGTTGATAGCATGCAGGGGGATAGCCGTTGGCGTGAAGAAAATGAAGTGGTTGACCTTTGCCGCCGAAATCAAGATAAGGGATAGTCATGATGTTTTTCACCACAAAGGCTACAAAGTATCACAAAGGATTTTTCTTTGTGTGCTTCGTGGTTAATAATTTCCGTAATTGATTGGCTCGCTCGTACGCGATTTGATTTTCAGTTTATTACGTTTTTCCTCGCCAAGCTTTTCCATGTATTCAGCGCGGTCCTTCACACCGAAGACCCACTCGTCAAGATAACTCTTTACGCTTTCAACAGACTCGCTGATCTTGTCCCACTGCAAATAGAAATCATTGTCGCGATCATAATATCCTTGCGCGTAGGACGGATGACACGCGAACGGAACTTGGCATACGGCGTCCACGACGACAGATGGAATCAGCGTTCGGTTCGGGTCGGAGCGGATAACGGATTCGTCCACGATCTCTTCTGCGGTCAGGATGACTTTTTTTGCCGCGAACGCGGCTTCTTTTTGCTCGCCGATGATTCCCCAAAGATGCGCGTTGCCATTCTCGTCCGCGCGTTGAACGTGGACGATGGCGACATCTGGATTTAAAGCAGGCACGACGATTACATCCTTGCCACCGAATGGATCAGGGATTCGTTTGATATTTGGATTCACTTTTTCGAGGTCAGCCGCACCGGTTTGATTCATCGGAAGAAACGGCAAGCCAGATGCACCTGCCTGCAAGCGCGTGATCATCCCAAAGTGCGAATATTCCTCCCATTCGAGCTTGCCTTGTTCAATCGCAGAGCGAACAATCCGCAGACTTCCCACGCCGGGATTGCCCATATATGAGAAGATGACTTTGCGCGCGCATCCGGCTGCGACCATCTGGTCGTAGATCAAGTCTGGGGTGGCGCGCGCCAGCACGAGGTCCCGTTTGTTTTGATGCAGGATTTCATGTCCAGCCGCGAAAGGGATCAAATGGGTGAATCCCGCAGCATAAACAACATCGCCATCGCTGACATATTTTGAGATTGCATCTTTCAATGTTGTGAGTTTCGACATATTATTTCTTTTCTTCTTTTTTGTTTTTCTTCGAGCCTTCTCGCCACTTGTGCCATGCGGAGAATCGTCCGCTGGGTGGTGGCGGTGGTTTTCGTCTTCGGAGAATCATTCCAATGGCTGTCACAACGATGGCCCAGAATAAATAATCAAAATCTATTTGGTTGGCATAGTCTGAAGCAATAAAAAGAATAAATATCCCGATGCCAATCACGACGAAGAATGTGCCGATACGGATAATAAAATCTTCCATGGTCAAACAGGCTTTATGGCTGAAAACAAAGTGCGCTTGAATGGATAAAACACCGGCGTGCCCGGAAGTTCTTTCCTCATTCGTTGGCGAATCAACTCGACGAAATTTTTACGCGTGGATTCATCAAGCCGTTCAAAATACGGGACAAGGGCTGTGCCTGAGATCCAATCCACAACGGCGTCCGCGTTTTCCAAAACGTGCGCGTACACTTTCTCGAAGACGATGATATCCTGCGCGTCGTTCCGGAATAATAAATCGGCGTAGGCTTCGATGGAC
>JAJYOO010000402.1 GCA_021796155.1 Chloroflexota bacterium | reverse complement strand
AGTCTCTTGGCCGGGAGCGGGCTGAACCAGGGACAAAGTGAGTGAGAGACTTAAAAGGATACCGGTGAACATGCCGAGCGGCATGTAAGAACGAATCTGCGCGCTAAACATATTCGCGGGAGCCAGGAAGTATGCCGCAATAGCATTGATCGTCACCAGCGCCGCAATCATCAAAATGAACCCCATCCAGTTCCTCGAGCGATTGTGCGGCGGATGCCATTCGTCCGCAGCAATGCCGGCCAATGCAGCCACACTGAATACAAACCAGATCATCATGCGCGTCGGCGCCTGGAACATGTTGAAGGTTGGAATATTTTGATAAAAGAAAGGAAAGACAGGTGTATTTTTTCCAAGCGCTAGGACAAAGCTTACGAGTATGACGATGGCGAAGAAAAGAATCAGGGAGGTGGGGAAGGCTGGGGGCGCGGGAGCCGCTTTCGCGTCCGCGCGTGGACGCGTTAGTTTCGGGCGTGCGAATAAATATCCGAGCGCAAGCAGGATGGGGACGAGTCCGATGTAGTCCGCGTCCTCCCAATAATCCGTATCGCCGATATATAGACTGCGCGCGGGGTTGCCGAACAGATCGGGAACGAAAAGAGTCAGAAGACGCATCGGCGAATACGAATATTCGACGGCGTCATCATAACCATATTGGCCCGCGCGTTGTGATTGCTGGAGGAATTCAGCAGTGGGTAGAAGCTGCGCCGCGGCAATGCCTGCGGCAATTAACAGAATCGCTGCGATGATCAACGGCCGCAAAAGATTCAAATTGATTCGAAAGTTCGTGATAAGCCGATAAAGCGCCCACGCAGCCAGCAACAAATAGGTGTACCACGTGATTTGCGCGTGACCCGCCAATAGTTGAAGTGCTGCGAAGAATACAAGCAAAAGGCCATACCCGGCTGAACTTTTCCAATCGGACAAAAGTAACCGGTCCGCGCTCCACAGGATCCATGGCAGCCACGCTACCGCGGCATTCATGCTGAGAAAGCCTGCGCGCGCGACAAGATATTGCGACGAGCCGAAAGCAAGCCCCGCAACGACCTGGCCGAATGTTTTTACACCGAGGCCGCGCATGAACATGACCATGCCCGCGGCGGCGAGCACTAAATGAATGAAAATAATCCAGCTAAAAGAATAATCGAGCGGGAGGAAGAGCGAGATCCAATTGAGCGGATAAAAGACCGCAGACTGATAATTGGCGATGAGCGGCGCGCCGTTGCCAACGTAAGGATTCCATAATGGAATTTGCCCAGCGCGGAATGTGTCTAGTGCAAATTTGCGCCACGGATAGAACTGGAAAAAAGGTGTGCCCCAGTAGACAGATGCTTTGCCGGACAGGAACCACGCGAAGAGCACGAATGGCACGATAATTATAAAAAGATAGGCCCAGGAAATATTCGTGGTTTTGTTTTTCATCGGGTCATTCAGATGTCGTCAAAAGCCGCGTTTGGTTACGACCAGAACTTATTTGTCGCGTTGAGCGGAGTGGCCCTTTGGCGGCCCACAGTCGAAGCACAAATTTTGCTCAATACTACCCTTCGACCACCGTTTCGCCTGCGCTCGGCGTCCGCTCAGGGCGATAATAATCTTATTTCAACAATTCTTTTAATGCGGCAAGTAATAATGTGATGTTTTCTCTTCGACTCGAATAGCCCATCAATCCGATTCGCCAGACTTGATCCTTCAACGCGCCGAAGCCAGCCGCGATCTCGATGTTGTATTCGTCGAGCAAACGCGTGCGGACTTTGTGTGGGTCGCATCCAGCCGGGACTTTGGCCGTGGTCAGCGGCGGAAGGCGATACTCAATCGGAATGAACGGCGGGATGTCCATATCATCCAGGCCGTTCCATAACATTTCAGCGTTGGAACGCAGACGCGCAAACGTGTGGTCGAGTCCCTCCTCGGCGATGACGCGCAATCCTTCACGCAGTCCAAAATGCAGACTGGCTGAGGCGGTGTGATGGTAGCCGTGCGCGCCGCCCCAATAATTTGCGTATTGCTTCAAATCAAGATAAAACGATGAAACTGGTTTTGTGCGTTTCTCGATGACTTCACGCGCACGCGGTCCGACGGTGATCGGGGCCAATCCAGATGGCGCACCGAGATTCTTTTGGCTGGCTGAATAAGCCGCGTCGATATCCCATTCATCAATCTTGACAGGAATTCCGCCCAATGAAGTGACTGCATCAAGCACGATCAATGCGCCGTTCTTGTGTGCTGCGGCAGCAATTTCTTTGATGTGCAACTGTTCCGCGCCTGTGGATGTCTCGGCGTGGACGATGGTCATCAATTTATATTTCTTTTTCTTCAATACAGATTCAATTTCTTCGACGCTGAAGATTTGTCCAAGCGGCTTTTCGATTCGGTCAACGCTCGCGCCGAGGCGTTCAGCGATTTCTGCCAGCCGCGCGCCGAAATATCCATGGATGCAGGCAAGCACCAGATTGCCCGGCTCGATCAAATTAGTTAGTGCAGCTTCCATGCCGGATGTGCCGGTTCCAGACAAGGCAAACGTCCATTCGTTTTTGGTTTGGAAAACGTAGCGAAGCAGTTCCTGTTCCTCGCTATAAATTTTCAAAAGCACGGGATCGAGATGTCCGAGTGTGGGCGCGCTCAAGGCGCGGACAACGCGCGGGTGCGTCATGCCCGGCCCGGGTCCGAGCAGGATGCGTGTTGGAGGATTTAGGTCAGAGTAAGTGGTAACAGTCATCGGTGTCTCCTTGTAGGATTTTCTCAAGTGTACAACATTTTTTACCCTAAATATATCTTTATAAGATATAAATAAGAATTCGACTCGAAAGTGTTGCATTGCACCGTTATCTTTGCTATGCTAATCTTCAGTCAATCAAGGAGGAAGACAAGAATGAAAAAAATCCTGTTTACTGTTGCGCTCGTAGCGAGCTTTGCATTGTTGTTGACAGCGTGCGGCAATTCATCTGGCGCACCGTCCACGTCCATCAATGTGACGATCACCGATTTTGCTTTTACGCCCAACACGTTTACCGTCCCAGCCGGAGCGAAAATTTCGTTTAGTGCCGTCAACAATGGCGCGGGCGAACACAGGTTTGTCATCATGAAACTC
>JAJYOO010000032.1 GCA_021796155.1 Chloroflexota bacterium | reverse complement strand
TCGCAGGCAATCTCGGTTCGCTCGTGTATCTTCGATTGTGTCATGCAACAATGCAGCCAAAAGGACATTGACCTCGCGTACACTGCCAACGTCCCACAAAAGTTGAGTGACTTCAATCGGATGATTGATATAAGGTGATCGCGCCTGATCCTTTCGGCGCTGGTAACGATGTTTGTCTGCTGAAAAGCGCAACGCTTTGACTAGCAAACCTGTATCTTCTGAAAAATCCATTCAAGCTCCAATATTGAGATTGCCACGCGGCCTTGATCTCGACCCCGAAAGGGCGCAGGGCGTTACGACGAAGAACACGTCTACTCGACCAGCGGCGACTCGCAATGACAGATTACAACTGGCGTTGATAGACACGATGCATCTTATAAAAGTCTACGCCGAAGTTCCGCATTTCGCGCTGCATGGCTTCATTTTCCATGCCAATTTGGACGATGTCAATGTGATGATAGTGCGAATTCTCCGACACAGATTTGAACATCTCACTATAAAGAATCGCTGTTCCGCCAGAGCCGCGGTATTCGGGCAAAAGCCCCGCGCCGTTGATGTTTATCCAGTCCGTGCAGCGGAGTTCGAGCAAAAGAGTCAGCCAACCAAAGGGGAACAGCCGTCCGCGTGTTTTTTGTAGAGCTGCAGAGACATCGGGATAAGCGAACATAAAGCCGACAGCTTTATCATCCTTCATCACCAATTTGATCAGTCGCGGATCAGCCAGCCACAAAATTTGATTTGCCATGCTGTTGATTTCTTCATCGGTCAGCGGAGTATTGCCAGTCGTCCCCTCAATTGAATCATTATAGAGTTCTTTGATATAAGGAATCAAAGCACGCAATTCTTGCCGCGATTTGCAATGAGCAATCCGTAGACTGCGACGTTGCACAAGTCTTTCAGCTAATTCGTGGATGCGCGGCGGAATGGGCACCTTCGGATTCAAATACCCAGAGACGGCTTCGCTGTACATTTTGAATCCCTGCGCTTCAACGAGCGGGACATAATATTCAGGGTTATATGGCAATCCAAACGCAGGGCGATGCTCAAAACCTTTGACCAGCAAACCAAATCCATCGAGCGGAGTGAAACCTTTCGGCCCAAGAATTTCGGTCAAGCCGCGTGAGCGCGACCAATCAAACGCGGCGTTGAACAAACCTGTTGTCGCGGCTTGATTATTTTCGCACTCGAAAAGATAAAAGAAAGCGGTTTTTGTTTTGTTGAATTCGTTGTAGCGACGATTATCTAAAACCGCGAGGCGGCCAACCGGACGCGCCTCTTCGTCCACAGGACGGCTTCGCTCGTAAGCGAGAAAGAATGCAGCTTGGGAATACTTGTAAAACGGATTCCGCCTTGGGTCCAGCCGAGCGCGTTCATCCATCTGCAAAGGAGGCACCCTTTGAGGAATGTCCTGATAAACGCGAAATGGCAAGTCGAGGAAGTCCTTGACTTGCTTTCGGTTTGAAAGATCAAGTTGAACAATGTTCATAGAAAAAAATTTATGCGGCGAAAATTTCGCCGCATGATATGACTATCGAACTTTTTTGATTTGCTTGACAAAGATCGTGCCCAGAGCGAAGAACACAGTCGCCACCACAAAGATGACAGTATAACCAAGGTTCGGAATATTCTGGGCTTTTCCAACGCGCTGGAAGTTATCCAGCAAAACACCTGCGATGGGCGTTGCCACAATTTGCGGCAAAACGTCGGCCACATGCCATACGCCCATATCTTTGGCGTAATCATCAATGGAGGGAAGAACATCGGAGACCAGCGCCCAGTCCACACTTTGATACGCGCCATAACCCAATCCAAAGACAATGCCCATGATCACAGTGATTGTAAATGAATGAGACAAGATAAAGACAAGGCAAACCGCGCCCATCAACGCACCCGATAAATAAACCACGCGCTTGCGTCCGTATTTATCGGAGAGCACACCAGCCACCAACGTTGTAATCACCGCGCCAAGCAAAAGGGCCGGGAAGAAGAACGACACCGCCGCTTCGGCAGTGTCAGCAACTTGGCCGAAGCCAGCCAGGACAAACGGCGCGCCGATCACATCGCCCATATAATATTGAATAAATTCCTGAACTGTGTAGATTCCCATCGTGACCAATAAACGAGTCATGAGGACCCACGTAAAATCGGATTGCTTAAACGGATCAATCAAGCTGCGTAAGAATTCGCCCAACTTGAACGGCGGAATTTCGCGGGAAATATTCGGCTCATTCACACCGAACCAGGTGACGGCTGTGCCGAGAATTAACAAACCAATCATGACAAAATAAATCGCGGGGATGCCGAGCGGCGCGACGAGGAATCCCATCAGCCCGCCAATAAAGTTGCCGAGAATCGTCATCAGTCCAAGCCAGCCGGATGCAGAACCGCGTTGTTCAGTGGAAACCAAATCGGGGATCAAGGCCGCGTACGGCGCTGTTGCCATGTTATTAAAGAGTTGAACGACCCAGAAAGCGATGCTCCACAGCCAAATCGATTCGGGATGTCCATCTTGAATGAGATAAGCCATGCCGACCAGGCCAACCGCAGTCCCCGCCGTTCCAATCACGACCCACGGTTTTCGCCGTCCGCCCGGAAGACGGATTCGATCCGATAACGCACCAAAGACCGGCGCGGCGATCATCGAAATCAAAGCACCCGCGGAGAGAACTAAACCGAGTTGTGTGCCTTTCGTCGAGTCGCCGACCGCCGCTTTGATCTGGCTCGGCATGGTGATGACCGCGGTCGCCGCCCACATCATGTTGGTCGAGAGCCAGAAGAAGCTCAACAGGATTTGTCGAAATGTTGACATGGGAGGACGAACATAGCTTTGCTGTTGTGTCATATCAATGTCCCTTCCATCGAATGATTTGACTATCGAACTTTTTTAATTTGCTTGACGAAGACCGTGCCGAAAATAAAATATACAACAGCCACAAGGAAAATCACAGTGTAGCCAAGGTTCGGAATGTTTTGCACTTTGCCGACGCGCTGGAAATTATCGAGCAGAAAGCCAGCAATCGGTGTGGCAATCACTTGCGGCAGAACCATCGCAACATGCCACACACCCATGTCTTTGGCATAATCGTCCATCGAGGGAAGCACATCGGATGCAAGCGCCCAGTCCACGGATTGATACGCGCCGTAGCCAAGCCCAAACACGACACCCATCAAAACCGCGAGTGTAAACGAATGGAAGAGAACGAACACGAGGCAGACGACTCCCATCAACGCGCCGGAAAGGTAAACCATCAACTTGCGTCCGTATTTATCGGATAGGACACCGGCCACAAGCGTTGTGATGATCGCACCTAAAAGAAGCGCAGGCAAAAAGAAGGACACGGCCTGTTCCGCGGTGGTTGCGACCTGACCAAAGCCCGCAAGAATATATGGCGTGCCGATCACATCCCCGAGATAATATTGAATAAATTCCTGAACGGTAAAGATTCCCATCGTAACTAAAAGACGAGTCAAAAAGACCCATGTGAAATCGGAATGTTTGAACGGGTCAGTCAACCCGCGCAGGAATTCGCCGAGTTTGAATGGCGGAATTTCGCGCGGGACATCAATTTCATTTACGCCGACCAGCGTGACAATCGTCCCGAGCAACAGCACACCCATCAAAATAAAATAGACAGCCGGGATTCCCATCGAGTCAACCAGGAAGCCCATCACGCCGCCGCCGAAGGTTCCGAGCATGGTCATCAATCCAAGCCAGCCGGAAGCAGAGCCGCGTTGTTCAACAGGAACGAGATCAGGAATCAACGCGCTATACGGTGCGGTCGCAATGTTGTTGAATAATTCAACAAACAAAAATACAACACTCCAACCGATAACTGATTCTGGATGTCCCGGCTGAATTAAATATGCGAGACCGACCAAACCGAGAACATTACCAATCACACCAATAACAATCCACGGCTTGCGTCGTCCGCCGGGCAAACGGATGCGGTCCGAAAGTGATCCAAAAATCGGCGCGGCAAGCATCGAGATGAACGCGCCCGCTCCGAGAGCGAGTCCGAGCGCACTGCCTTTTGACGCGTCGCCCACCGCTGATTTGATCTGGCTCGGCATGGTAATAATCAAAATAGCCGACCACATCATGTTGGTCGAGAACCAGAAGACGCTCAACAAAATTTGTCGAAATGTTGACATGGGAGGGCGAACGAAGTTTTGCTGTGTCGTCATACCAAAGTCCCTTTCCGCTCGGTCAAAGATGCGTGAAGTTTACAGGAGGGAAAACACTATGTCAAATAAAAAGATACAGCCCCGCAAAATTCGCGGGGCTGTATTCTGGAGTACAGACTAACGATTAATCAAAAACAGGATGCCGGCGGCTAAGGCACATATCGCGGCGAGGATATGCAGGAGGCTGATTTCCACGCCAAGGCCCTCCAACCCGACCAATATCAAATAGACCGCCAACAAAATCATCGCAAGATTCTTATTGAGCTTCATTTGGTTTCTCCTTATTCATAAAGTTGTCGGAACCTGCTTTAATTTAAAACGCCGCGTCGGGACTTTCGTTATCATTCGACAAAATTTCACGAGCCAATTTTTGCAAAGCCTCTGCGTCAGACGGATCAGTGTGCGAGGCACGCCAGTATTGGTCCAGCAAATCCAGCGGCGATAAACTGCTGACGGTTTGATCCGCTGGCAGACGGATGCGCGACTCGATCTGTGGACGTTTGACCAGATGAAATTCAAACGCGTTCTCAGCATGTTTTCGCAACGCGGTCTCATCAATTAGTGAATCATATTCGCGCGGATATTCGACGGTCAGCTTGACGATGGCGCCATCCAAATCTTTTGACTTTGGCAACGCGGCGATAAGAGTCTCGGTTACGTTCTCGCTGGTTTGGATAACAGCTCGCCGCTCAATGAACGGACGCGCACCTGCGAGCTTTCTCCACTCAACTTTTGTATTTCGTCTCTGCACATCTGCGATGATGAAAAAGCGATCATCGGCGGCTTCGCCAAAGTCCACGCGCTCGATGGAGCCGGGATAAATCACAGGCGGATGCGCGCCTTTGTTCACATCCTGCGGTTTGTGGATGTGGCCGAGGGCCACATAATCAAAACGATCATCTTTCACCAATGAAGTTGGCAGAACTAAATCCGCGCCGAGCATGACCATTCGTTCCGAACCAAATGTCGCGCCTTGCACCGACGCGTGCGCGGTCAAAATGGTTGGCAGAGTCGGATCAATTTCTTCAAGCCATGTGTTGACCAAATCTGATATTCGAGATTCGATGTTCGAAAACACTTCTTCCATCGGCGTATCGGTCGTATCCACCGCGGCCATCAGACCAGAACGTGAAATCCACGGAAGGGCAATGACCTGAACCGGCAGTCCCCACAAATCTTTTGGACTTAACAATTCAGGCTTTGCAAGCACTTTGACATAAGGCACTTGCAACGTGTCGAATTCCTGGATCGCGTGTGCACGTCCTGCCGCAGGTGATAGGTCGTGGTTGCCAATCAAAAGCAATGTTGGAATCTTTGCTTGTGATAATCGAATGATTCTTCTTCCCCATTCGCGCTGAAATGTTGGTGCGGGCGAACGATCTTTATACGCGTCCCCCGCGAAGATGACCATATCCACTTTTTCGGCGATGGCAGTGTCCACAATCGTATCAAGCGACTTGAGAAAGTCGAGCACGCGCAGAGGCAATCCCGTTTCGGGATCGTGGCGGCCGTAGTTGGCCATGTCGATGTGAGCATCGGCAAAGTGCAGTAGTTTCATAGAATCAACTTTCGCGCTGAGCGGAGCGGCGCGCTTTGAGCACCGCACAGTCGAAGCGGCTTTTGTAAATACCCTTCGACTTCCACTTCCCCTTCGTCTTCACTCAGGGTCAGCGTCCGCTCAGGGCGTTTCATGGTTGGGCTCCAAGATCCTGTAATCCTTGCACCGCGGGCGGATAGTTTGGATGCACGACCAGCGCGGCACGATAATCCTTGATCGCGGCCTGCGGATTTCCAGTGACAGCTTCCGCACGTCCGCGCCAGTAGAGACTTTCTTCGAGGACGGGTTTCGTAATGTTGTAGGTCAGTGTGATATTCGCCAGATTGATGACATCCTGATAACGGTTGGAATAAAAATACGCAAAGTACGGGCCGGTCTGATACCACATCATGCGCCACGGACGCGTAGCATAGTCAGCGGGAAGATTGGCATAGAGTTGAAACGCGTAATCGTACGCAGAAGCCGCATCCACATATTCCTGCAATTGGACATGACTCGTGCCAATATCGAACCACGCGAAGAACTGGTCAACGCCAGTGAGCGTTTGTGCGTCGGAGGTTGCAACTTGCAGAGCATGTTGCAGCGCCCATTTGTCATCCGCGTACGGGCCAAGCAAGGTCATCACTTCTGATTCGCGATCTGTCGGATAAACCACAACAAAGATGTAATCGAAACTGCGCCAGTCGGTCATGAATTTTGTGTATGGCACTTTAAAGTTCGGGCCATCCAAATATGTATCCTGAATCAGAAGCGTTTGCGTAGTGTCATTGTAGCCTGTGATGAATTGATAATGCCCCATCCAACTCAGGCTGCCCGTTGTATCGCGCTGGTATTCGCCCTTTTCTGCGATGACCGGAAAGCCATTCGCAACGAGCCGCCGGATTACATCAATATCGCCGCCATAACGCAAGACCGAAGACATGTTCGGTACGTTCGCCGAAATGTAATCCTGAAGTTCGTACGGCATGACGTTCTTGTCCATGTTGGCAGGCAGGCCGTTTTTATCGGTATTACCCGGCATGACGGCTTTGCCGATCACATCGCGGTTGCCATTCCAACCCCAGAACGTGAGTGCCATCGCAAAGTTCGCGGGACCACAATAATTCCAGCGATTGAATTGGTCTTCATATTTGACGCCGCTCAATGAAACGGAAACCGGCAACGGTTCTGGGGTGACCGTTGGCGCCGCGGTCTGTCCTGGTAACGGAGTCGGTGTCATTGAAATCGCCTGCGCCGTTGAATACGCGTCCATCGTCGCGTGGACAATGGTGTCAATCGCAACTTGTTGTGAAACTTCGGGCAGAAAGGCGGCTTGATCGGGCGGTCTGAAAAAATAAATGACGCGCGTGCGGAAATCGTCGAGGCGCCATGCGAGGCGCTCATGCACCGGCGGGATGTAATACACGCCAATCGCAAGAACGACTAGCACAGGCACGGCAAGAATACCGGTAAGGCGTTTGGGCATGGAAAAGATTATAAAACAAAAAGATTTGGAGGGTTGAACACATGATGACAGAAAAAAGATCGGCATGATAGCAAGAATTCGCTGAAGTAATTAGGGTGTAAGATAAAAAGGTAAATTTGGAATACAAAGTCTTCTGACTTTGCCAACATAAAAGGAATTCGCTGCAAATTCCGCGGAGGGACGATGGAAAATATTTTGCTTGTGCTGGTGTTCGGTTCGGCTATCCTTGATTGGATTGCAACCTTCAAAGAATGGAAAAGGATGGAAATATTTGCTAAACCGGCGGTCATGATCTTCTTGCTTGCATGGCTTTATGCAGGTACAAAACTTCATGGCGCTTTGCTTGGGTTTGGCGTTGGGATTCTTTTTTCTTTGATAGGCGATTTGCTCCTGCTTTCACCAGATCGTTTGTTCCTGTTGGGGCTGGTTGCTTTCTTATGGACACATACCGCCTACATCATTGGATTTAGCAGCGAGGCTGTTCCTTTTGACATTTGGGATGTTTTCCTCGTCGTGATGATTCTTTTAGGCGCCGTTCGAATTTTGCAAAGATTGATCTTCGCCATGAGGTCAAAAGAGATAGATAGGCTGATCCTGCCTGTCGAGATATACGGCTTGACCATCAGCGCGATGCTGTTCTTCGCCATGCGGACCCTCGTTCATCCGAATTGGCAGGCAGGTGCAGCGGTTTTGGTCAGCATCGGTGCATTCCTGTTTTATATTTCAGATATTATTCTGGCATGGAACCGGTTTGTATCCCCAATTAAGAATGGACGGTTGTTGAATATCATTGCTTATCATCTCGGGCAAATTGCGCTGATCGTTGGTGCGGCAATGCACTTTGGATGAATAAAGATTGGCATATGAAACCAAAAAATAAACAGGCGGCCATCTTTCAATAGTCGCCTGTTTGCGTTTTCTAGGCGAGTGTGCATCCAGCGCACGTCGCCTGCTTCGACGACATGAGTCGCCGAAGTAAGCGCTTATTCTTTCACTTCGCCATCAATCACATCGCCATCACTTGGTGGATTGGACGGTCCACCGCCCGGCTGTCCTTGCGCCTGCGGTTGGCCTTGAGCATATAACTGCTGGCTCAACGCGTGGAAAGCATTTTGCGCGTCGTCCGTGGCTTTCTTGATGCGGTTAACATCATCGCTTTGCGCGGCCTGCTTGAGATCGTTGATCTTGGCTTCGATCTTCGAGCGCTCATCAGGTTTGACTTTATCGCCAAGCTCGCGCAAAGTCTTTTCAAGTTGATACGCCATATTATCGGCGTTGTTCTTCGCTTCGATCAGCTCACGGTGCTTCTTGTCTTCCGCTTCGTGCTGACGACCTTCCTGCACCATGCGATCAATATCGTTCTTGTTCAAATTTGTCGAGGCTGTAATGGTCACCTTCTGCTCTTTGCCAGAGGCTTTATCTTTCGCAGTCACATGTAAAATTCCGTTGGCATCAATATCAAACGTCACTTCAACTTGCGGAATACCGCGCGGCGCCGGTGGAATGCCATCGAGTCTGAATCGTCCAAGCGACATATTGTCCGCGGCCATCGGACGCTCACCTTGCAGGACATGGATGTCCACAGCGGTTTGATTGTCCGCGGCTGTTGAATACGTCTCGGTCTTGCGGACGGGGATGGTTGTGTTGCGTTCGATCATCTTGGTCATCACGCCGCCCAACGTCTCGACGCCGAGCGAAAGCGGAGTCACATCGAGCAGCAAAATATCTTTGACTTCGCCGCCGAGCACGCCACCTTGAATGGCCGCGCCGACCGCGACGACTTCATCGGGATTGACTCCCTTGTTTGGCTCTTTGCCATTTGTCAGCTTGCGGACCAATTCCTGAGCCATCGGCATACGCGTCGAACCACCGACCAAAACCACCTCATCCAAATCAGATGGTTTCATGTTGGCATCCGCCAACGCGGCCTCGAACGGCTTGCGGCAGCGATTGAGCAAGTCTTCAGTCATCTGCTCGAACTTTGCGCGGCTCAGTTTCAATTGCATGTGCTTCGGACCGGATGCATCCGCTGTGATGTACGGAAGATTGATCTCGGTCTCCATCACGGATGACAATTCGATCTTGGCCTTTTCCGCGGCCTCGCGCAGACGTTGTAATGCCTGGCGATCATTTCGCAAATCAATGCCTTGCTCACGTTTGAATTCGTCCGCGGCCCAATTGACAATGCGCTGATCCCAGTCATCGCCGCCGAGATGCGTGTCACCGTTCGTGGCTTTGACTTCGATCACGCCTTCGCCGACTTCCAGCACCGACACATCAAACGTGCCGCCGCCCAAGTCGAAGACGAGAATCTTTTCATTCTTCTTTTTATCGAGACCATACGCCAGCGCGGACGCGGTCGGTTCGTTGATGATTCGCATCACTTCGAGCCCCGCGATCTTACCCGCGTCTTTCGTAGCCTGACGCTGGCTGTCATTGAAGTATGCAGGAACCGTGATGACAGCTTGCGTCACCGTTCCGCCAAGATACGCTTCGGCGTCCGCTTTGAGTTTGGCCAGAATCATCGCGCTGATTTCCTGCGGACTGTATTCGCGATTCGTGATCGGAATCTTCACTCGCACATCATCCGATGAACCTTCGACCACTTCATACGGAACCATCTTGCGTTCGACTTCGGTCTCTTCGTAGTGACGGCCCATAAAACGCTTGATGGAATAGATTGTGTTCTCTGAATTTACAACAGCCTGCCGCTTCGCGGTCTGACCGACGAGGCGTTCCCCGTTTTTATTGAACGCCACAACAGACGGGCATAAACGTCCGCCTTCCGCGGTCGAGATCACAGTCGGCGTGCCGCCTTCCATGACGGCCACAACGCTGTTGGTCGTTCCCAAGTCAATGCCTATGATTTTTCCCATAGCTTCACTCCTCGTTCTTTAGTAATCTGCCATAGCATACACGAGGGATGCAAGAAGAACGTTAACACCGCGTAAAAATTACATTAGCTTGGCCCCCACCCATCCTTCCCCAAATACGACAATAAAAATTTTGTATGCGGATTCAAAGTCTGTACTTCGTATTTTGGGGAGGTGCCCGAAGGGCGGAGGGGACTATGGCTCACTCACCTTCACCCAATCAAACGCGGCGATGAAAGGAACATTTTGAAATGATGAAGCAGTGATTCCAATTTTGCCTTGTGTCAAATCATATTTCTCTTCATCCCACTGGCGCATCTGAACGCCATTGATGAAAGGTGTCAAAATGTTGCCCTGGCAAAGCAAGCCAATTTCATTTGTCCCACTTTGGATTTTCGATGAACTGCTTTTGAAGACCGGCATGTAACGCGCTACACCTTGCGTCAGCCATTGGCCAAACAAAATTGTATAGGTCTGGTCAGCATAAATATTGAATTCATACCAACCATTCGACTCGCTGTAGCGACAAACAACACCGACCGCGCCATCATCACCAGATGTAACATTGACCTTCGCGTCCACGCGGACATCGGTGTAATCGGGGCCACCATACAACGCGTACGTCCATTGATTCGACGCGGGTAGATCGAAGACGAACGAACCCGCTTCTACACTCGGACCCGGAAACGGATTCCCGTTATCAACTTGCACGAATGACCAATAAGGCAGGCTTCCGTTAAACTCCTCCGTGAATATTCGCGGCGCGGGCGGAAGAGTCGCCGTCGAAGCAGGAGTTGACGGAACGACGCTCGGAGTCAGTGAAGACTCAATCGTCGGCATGCCGATTGAAGCGCCGCCCTGCGACTGGAGGGAGGGTCGAAGGGTCGGAGTCTGCTGCGAAAGTGTCGGTTTCGCGGTCGTTGACGCGCAAGCCGCGGTCATCAAGATCAAAAATAGAAATGAGATGCTTTTTAGATTCATAATATCCAATGATAACAAAACGTACGGCCATTGACCGTACATTTGAGTGGAGATGGCGGGAATCGAACCCGCGTCCGAAAGAATCGACCCTCGGAAATCTACGAGCGTAGCCTGCCGAAGTGAGTCACCGCAGGGATCTCGGCGGGCAGGTAACCCTGCGGCCATCCGCTTGTCTTTCGCGCATGTAGCGGAGTCATACGCGGCACTCTGCCTTTGTCTCGCCCACTCCGTCACCGGGCGGAGATCGGGGACGGTGGACGCAGTCTCATCAAGGAGACTGTACTGTTACGCGGATCGCTTATGCAGCGAGGGGCATAGCAGCATAGGAAGTGCGGTTGGCACTTAAAGTTTTGCGCTGATTTTACGAGTTCGGCGCCGCTCGGCTCGCATTCCGGGACCAGCCTCTCCCGTCGAAGCCTGTCATCCCCAAGGCAACGGTGCTTGCCCGTTTGCGATTTGGATTATAGCACCGGCATGTTAGAAAAGCGTTAGTCGGAGTACAATTCATTCGATAACTTGCCCGAACATTGGCTTTATGCTAGACTACGACTGGATAGGATGTGAGGAGAAATGGCAGAAAAAATCCTGATCGTTGATGATGACATTGATACCCTGCGGCTGGTCGGGTTGTTGCTGCAAAAACAAGGCTACGAAATCAGCGCGGCAACCAGCGGCGAACAAGGGTTATCCAAAGCTCTCAATGAAAAGCCAGATATTATTTTGCTTGATGTGATGATGCCCGACATGGATGGTTATGAAGTCGCGCGTCGGCTCCGAAAAAATCCCACCACCAAGTCCACGCCTGTTCTGATGTTCACGGCCAAATCCCAGTTGGATGATAAAGTCACAGGTTTCGAGGCGGGCGCGGATGATTACCTGACCAAGCCAACGCACCCGGCGGAATTGCAGGCTCACGTCCGGGCATTGTTGGCGCGCGTGGGGGCCAAGAACGTGGAAGACATCGAAACCAGCCAGCATGAACATCATGGACGCGTCATTGGAATATTATCCGCACGCGGTGGATTGGGCGTTTCAACTTTCTCGTCCAATTTAGCGGGCGCACTTTACACGCGGACGCAGTCCGATGTTATCCTCGCCGAATTGACTCCCGGCCAGGGCACGCTCGGCATGGATTTAGGGTCGCCGCAACAAAAGGGACTGAACGAACTTCTCAGCGGCACGCCGGCAGAGATCACACGCGAAAAAGTAAGTTCATTCCTTGTGCCGCACAATTCGGGATTGAAATTATTGCTGGCTTCCGAAAACCCGCGTGATTTTCAGTTGACCAATCAAACCGGACATTATGAAATTCTGGTTGCGCGTCTTGCGACGCTGGCACGCTTCGTGATTCTGGACCTTGGTTCGGGATTGCCGCCTTTCGTCCAAAAAGTTCTTCCGCTTTGCACGGATCGAATCGTCGTGGTGGAAGGTTTGCCGAACACCATCACACACACCAAAATGCTGATTGACGAAATAGCCAACCTCGGCATTGACCGCATGAGCATCAGCGTGATATTGAACAACCGCGTCCGCTCGGAAACGCAAATGCCGTGGACGGAAGTCCAGAAAAGTTTGGGGCATTCGATCACAACCACGCTGACGCCCGCGCCTGAAATGTTCATGGCAGCCACGCGCGTCAACACACCGGCTATTTTCTCACAACCCACAAACGTCACTTCACAACAAATCTTTAAAATTGCGGATCAAATCATCGAGCGAGAAAAAGCTAAATGAAGCCGTTTCCGGCATCCGTCAGGGATGGGATTGAGTTTGCTGCCGAACTGTTTAGCACATCGAAGCGCGCCGTTGTCCTGACCGGGGCCGGGATTTCCACGCCGTCGGGGATTCCCGATTTCCGTTCGGAGGGAACCGGCTTGTGGTCCCGCGATGAACCGATGGAAGTCGCCTCGCTGAACACTTTCCGCACAAATCCAGAAAAATTCTACGCATGGTTCCGTCCGCTTGCGAACCAAGTTTTCGAAGCCAAACCAAATAGCGCTCATTTAGCGTTGGCCGAACTCGAAAGCCGCGGACACATCCGCTCGATTGCCACGCAGAACATTGACCTGCTCCATCAAAAAGCCGGATCGAAAAATGTAATCGAATTGCACGGTTCGTTAGCCACACTATCGTGCACACAGTGTTTTAATCAAGTGGAGTCATCTCCTTATCGCGGTCG
>JAJYOO010000401.1 GCA_021796155.1 Chloroflexota bacterium | reverse complement strand
TTTCGGAGACCGGATATATCATTTTGAGCAAGGCTTTGATCGTCCGCTCGATAACCTTGGCCTCGTTGTATGCCGGGACGATGATACTCAATGTCGGCTGATAATCCGGCTTATATTTTTCTTTGGACTTCACGCGCTTTTCGGCGATGGCAAGGACAACGATGGAGATAAACCGTATCAATCCCAATGCGATGCCGATCAGGAAAAAGGCGGAGAGAAATTGATTGATTCCGTTCGTGGTCTGGAATCCGATCCCACTGACCATTGTGACGAGTCTTTCGCTCGGCGAAACCGTTGGCATAACCTGATCGCGGCTGACGCCCATTAAGTCCGAGATGGTCACCAGTTGATAGCCACGTGCGCGCAATCCTTGGATGATAAGCGGCAACGCGGCAATTGTTTGTGAGCGGTCGCCGCCGCCGTCGTGCAGCAAAAGGACATTCCCGTTTCCGGCTGCGACCTGATCCATCACGCGTTGGACAATGGCGTCCACACCGGGGCGGAGATAATCTTGCGGATCAATCTGCATCCCGATGGTGTAGTATCCAAGCTGACCGCTTAATACCAGCGGCCTGACCTGGTCGGGCGAATCCGGTTCGACATCTTCAGCGTACGGCGGACGGAACAGGACAGAGCGGCGTCCTAGCACGCTTTCAAACAAACGCTGTGTCGCGTTCAGTTCGAGGATTTCCTGTTCTTGTGAAACAGCAGAAAGATCAGGATGTGTGTAGGTGTGGTTGCCGACTTCATTGCCCTGGTTGACAATCTGTTGCAGTAATCCCGGATTTTGCGTGGCGCTCGATCCGATCACAAAAAATGTTGCTGGCGCATTGTATTGTTTCAGGATGCTCAGTACTTGCGGCGTCCAATTGGGATCAGGACCATCGTCAAAGGTGATGGCGATCTTTGTTTTGTCGTTGCCGCCCCATCGTGTGACAACGTAAGGCGATGGGAAGGAAAGATATTGTTCGCTTGTAAGCAATCCCAGTTTATTATCGTATGTGACTGCGCGTTGTCCATCACTGGGAAGAGAAGTTACTTTGAGAATTTCGCCGGTTCCCTGATAGAGAATGTCGTATCCATATTTCAGGTTTTCGATACTATTGGCGACGGTGTTGTTGAGATTCGCACGGTTCTCCAAAACACTCCAGATCGCTGGATCTTCGGATCCCATACGCCACAAGGCGACACCGCGGACGGGATATTGATGTGTGGCCGCGATTTGATCGAAGGCTGACAGCGCGTCGAGGAACCAGACTTGATGTGCGGCTCCGTTGCTGTCAGTGTAATCATAGGTTGAGTTGAGCGTGACCGGATCAAGTCGAATCGTTGCGCCGCTATCCTGCGCGTTTTGGATTGCCTGTTGGAACGTGACTTCCGTGCTTTGACTTGTTCCAACCGTCCAGTCGTATCCGTAATTACCAATTCCGACCACGAATTTGGATGGATCTACTTCTGAAAAGCGCGTCTGCAAAATGTTGGTGAACCAGTTCTGTGAAGCGACCGCGCCAGGATTGCTACCATCCCAGTGCTCATCGTAGGTCATCAAAATCATGTAATCGTTGTATTTTGCAAGTGAGCGATAGTCGTAACTGTTATCGTCCGCCGGCACCGATTGGGAAACTTCTAGGCCGAGCGGATGGAACTTTTCATAAAGTTCGCGCATGAAAGTTGTCAGGTCGGCCTGATTCGCAAGTGGCACATTTTCATAGTCAATGCTGATGCCTGCAAAGTGATTGCTTTGAACATAATCCAACAGTGCCTGGATGTTTTGTGCGCGAGCAGCCGGGTTGGACAGCATTTGCCCAAGCATATCGCCGGACCATGACTGGGAATTGTTGTCGTAGTTATTGATCAGTGGGACGATGGGAAGCCCCGGATGCAATTGCTGGACTAAAGCAATCACCTGCTGCTGCCTCGTCAGGTCGTCGGGAGCGATGGTTCCGTTCGCATCTGTAAGGTGCAGCCATTCGGGAATCAGCTTGTCAATGTGCGTGACATTTTGCTTGAGTGAAGTGAGACTATTGTCATCCCAGTTGACGAAAAAACCGATGACTTGTGTGTTGTTGGACGCGGCTGGATTAGCCGCCTGAAACGTGGGTTGCAGTAAGGCAGGCGGGATCGTGGCAATTGGATTCGCAGCGTTCTGACTCGCGGTAGATGGCGGCAGAACATCAAGATCGGTTTCAACGATGGTGATCCCGCTCGCCTTGCGCGGATGAAATAGTTTGGCTGTCATGACACTTTTCTTTGATGAAGGCGGCGATTTAAGACGGTCATCTGCCAGCACATTTGTGTTGGCACCTAGCGTTTGCGCGTTTTGATTGGCAATATTATTCTGGGTGCCAAGAGCAGGCGGTGGCGTGGCAGGTGAGGCATGACTTTGTTGAATCAACCGGCTCACCGGAGCTAATGCCAGCTGTGGAAGCGATGGTGTTAATAATACGCTTACAATTAGTCCGGCAAAAACCAGTGTCAAGGACACACTGATCAATTGAGCAATTAGCTTAAATCTGCGCCAGCGGCGGTTTTGCGGATCAAAAAAAATTGGTATTGTTCGTATTTGGGGCATTTGAATGATATTCCCTTATTCGGAGATGGGAGTATATTTGCATAGTGTGAAATGTGTGTTAATACCTGATGAAAGGCCCATAAAAGATTTTCACAACTGTCTTCAGAGATATAGTCGCTTTGGAGGCCAAAAGTTATTGCATCTTTTTGTTTGAGGAATTTAAACAAGAAGAATTGTGTCGAGTGCGTATGGCTTGATTAGAACGATGAAATCGGAAATTGGACTAAAAAAGTCTGATATAATCGCGCGTTTGGAACGAATTCAGCACAACGCGGGATATACTCTGGTGTTGTGTTGTTTCAACAACTCAAGGGAGACCCAATGAATAAGAAAGAAAATCTGGAACTTTATCATCAGATGGTTCTGATTCGCCGCGTCGAAGAGCGCGGCGCTGAACTGTATCAACAGGGGAAGATTGGTGGATTCATGCACCTGTATATCGGACAAGAAGCCGTCTCAACCGGACTGATAGCGGCGCGGCAGCCGAATGACCGCGTCATCACCGCGTATCGCGACCACGGCGTCGCGATCAA
>JAJYOO010000400.1 GCA_021796155.1 Chloroflexota bacterium | reverse complement strand
CCATCCGAACCAAACGCGACCTGCCCTACCCGTCACTTCGTGACACCCTCCCCAAATCCGACGAGGAAAACTATGAATCCGCATTCAACATTTAATCGTCGTATTTGGGGAGGGCTGGGGAGGGGCTGAATTTGAAAAGGGAAATCAAACTCTAATCATGAATATTCGTCCCGTCCAGACCAAACACGATCTCAATCGCTTTATTGATCTTCCTTACCGACTTTACAAAGACGATCCCGTCTTTGTTCCTCCGTTACGCGACGAACAGCATGGTCAGTTCGATGTAAAAAGAAATCCATTACTCGAACATTGCGAAGCTCAATTGTTTTTGCTGGAAGAAAAAGGCAAAACCATCGGACGCATCGCGGCCTTCACCGACAAACTCGCCCTCGACTTCTGGAAACAACCCATCGGTCTCTTCGGTTATTTCGAGTGCATCCAGAATCCAGACGCGGCGCGTATGCTGCTCAACGCTGCGCGTGACTGGCTCAAAGCGCGCGGCATGAAGTCCATGCGCGGCCCGTGGACGTTCGTCTCGCAGGAATGGGGTCTGGTGGTTGACGGCTTCACGCCGTCGCCCGTTGTCATGGCTCCCTACAATCACGCTTACTACATCGAATACTTCGACAACTTCGGCCTGCGAAAAGTCAAAGACTTGTTGTGCTGGTATGTGGATGCCGGGGAAGGTTACAACATCCCGCCGCGCATTTTGGAACTCACCGATACGGTGGCAAAGCGGTACGGCATCCGCGTCCGACCGATTGACATGCGTCGCTACGAAGATGAAGTCAAGTTGATCGTTGAACTTTCCAACGCAAGCATCATCGACAACTGGGGCTATTCGCCCGTGACCGAAGCCGAAGTCCAAGCTACAGCGCGCGACCTCAAGCCTGTGATCCAGCCTAAAGGTGTTTTGTTCGCGGAAGATTCCAGCGGACGAGCTGTGGGCTTCGCGATTGCGATCCCCGATATCAACTCTCTGCTCAAGGGACTGGACGGTTCACTCTTCCCCTTTGGCTGGCTCAAACTTCTGACGGGTATTCCGCGCCTGAAGCGTTATCGCATGTTCGCCCTCGGCGTTATTCCCGAATATCAAGGCAAAGCCGTGGACAGTCTGCTTTACCGCGCGTTATACGAATCACTTTACACGCCTGAAACGTGGATGGAAATCAATTACGTGCTCGAAGATAACTGGCCGATGATCAACGCCATCAAAAAGCTGGACGCGGTCCCTCTGCGCCGCTATCGCGTCTACGAGATGGAAATACAAAAGCAAAGACCTCGGAGGTTTTAAAAACCTCCGAGGTCGCATTTTATTGTAGGGGCCACTCTCAGAGTCGCCCCTACAGATTTAATATCTTCCTCGTTGCAACACCGCTTCGGGATGCGGTAACTCATCTTCTCTCGCTGGGAAGACTTGCACAGCGCAGGCTTTGAATTCTGGAATCAATGCTTGCGGATCGAGCGCATCATTCGTCAAAAGATTCGCGGCGGCTTCGGCGAAATGCCAGGGCAGGAACACCACGCCCACCGTTGACTTTTCTGTGACGGTTGCGCGCACGACGATTTCGCCGCGTCGGCTCTGGACGCGGACCGCGTCGCCGTTTCGAATACCGTGCATCTCCGCGTCGGCGGGATTCATCTCGACGCGTGCTTCTGGATAAATTTCATTGAGCGCGGAATTGCGCGTCATCGTGCCGCCATGCCAATGTTCAAGCAGACGTCCGGTTGTAAGGATGAACGGATATTCATCATCGGCTTCTTCCATCACTGGCACATAATCCAACGGCGTGAATTTGCCTTTGCCGCGCGGGAACGAATCAATGAACAAGGTCGGTGTGCCGGGATGATCCATCGTCGGCACAGGATACTGCAATCCAACTTTTTCAATACGTTGATAAGTGATTCCCGCGTAATCTGTGTTGACGCTCGCCATCTCGCGCAAAATTTCTTCGGGGCCGGAATAATCCCATTTGGCAGTGAGCAGCCCAAGTCGAGATTCGATGCGTTTCGCTAAATCGCACAGGATTTGCCAATCGGGTCGCGCTTGTCCGCGCGGCCTCTGTGCGGCGCGCACGCGTTGGACGCGTCGATCGGTATTGGTAAATGTCCCCTCTTTTTCCGCAAACGGCGTGGCAGGCAGGAACACATCCGCAAACGCGCCGGACTCATTGATGAACAGATCCTGCGCGACGAGGAACTCAAGCTCCTGCATGTGCTTGCGCGTTTCATTGAGATTCGGTTCGGACATCATCGGGTTTTCGCCCATGATGTAAAGCGCACGCACACCGCCTTCATGTGCGTGAGAAAGAATCTCGGTCGTTGTCAAACCAAGCTTGCGGCTAAGACCGCCCGGCTCGATGTTCCAAGCCTTTTCCCATTTGACCGCGTTGGCTTCGTTATCGACGCGCATATAACCGGGATAATGGAACGGCATGGCACCCATATCACTAGCACCCTGCACATTGTTTTGTCCACGCAACGGATTCAATCCCGTGCCTTCGCGTCCAATGTGACCGGTGAGGAACGCAAGATGAATCAATGCCAGCGCGCTGGCCGTGCCATGTGAAAGTTGCGAGATGCCCATACCCCAATAGATTGCGCCGTTCTTCGCGGTGGCATATAAGCGTGCCGCCTTGCGAATATCGTCTGCGGGAACACCGGAAAGTTCTTCGGCATATTCGGGCGTGAACTTTTCAAGCGACTCGACAAAATCCTGATAGCCTTCGGTGCGGCTGGCGATGAACTCGTTATTGACGAGTCCCTCTTTGACAATCACATGCGCCATCGCACTGAAGACCGGCACGTTCGTCCCCGGTTTGAGCGGCAGCCACATCTCAGCAAAATCAACCAACTCGATGCGACGAGGATCCATAACAATCATCTTCGCGCCATGCTTCTCGACGGCTTCTTTCATTTGCAACGCGATAATCGGATGATTCTCACTGGTGTTCGAACCGGTCACAATGAAAACATCGTTCTCGATCACCTGTGAAGCCGTGTTGCTCATCGCGGATGAACCAACTGCCTGCTGGAGTGCGACGACCGAACCCGCGTGACATAGACGCGTGCAATGATCCACGTTGTTGGTGCGGAACAAGTCTTTG
>JAJYOO010000399.1 GCA_021796155.1 Chloroflexota bacterium | reverse complement strand
CAGGGAGGATCCACCTGCGCTGTTCCATTTTCCCCAACCAATCCTTTGATTCAAATGAGTAAGCATTGATATCAATCAGATCTGGCAATACAACCAGTTCTTGGGACATTTTCCCTCCGATAAAAAAAGCGACTGGGGTTTGGGGCATAAAGCCTCACTATGAGACGCTTAGCGACTCATCCCAGGCGCATTTTTATTGTACGACAAACCATTAAAAAGTCAATAGCATATTTTTGGATTAAAAACCCTTCCTCAGTCCCGGACATTTTGGAAACAACCATGCCGCATCCGCAAAGTATAACTTCACTTATATTTATTTCATTTCACGATCAAATATCCACCGACGATCAACAACATTGCACCGGCCAGCCGCATGAAGTCCACGTGGCGAACCGGGACGCCGAAGAGACCGAACTGGTCAATGATGATTCCCATCGCGAGTTGCCCGATGATGATCAGCGCCAGCGCCGTCGTCGCGCCGAGACGCGGCATCGTGTGATTCAACGTCAAATACAAAATCACCCCGAAAGCGCCGGAGATCAGCATATACCACGAAAGGCTGCGCCAGTTCCGAATGTTCTCGCCGCCCAGTCCCAACACCAACGCGCCAGATAGCACTGCGCCGCTGACATGCACAACAAAACTGCTGGCCGCGCTGCCAATCCGCTGGCTCATCTGGGATGCAATCGGTCCCTGCAATCCAACAGAAAGCCCGCCCAAGATCCCGATCAAAATTGTCAATGCAATGCTCAACATCAATTATGCCTTTCCAGCGCGAAGCATGAATGAACTATTCCCGTTCCTTCATAAATTTTTTGTTTACGAAACGCATACAATCTCTTATTATACGTTTAGATTCGGTTTAATACCTTTGTCATTTTCAAATACTACAATCGCCACATGGAACAAAAGAGAAATTACAGGAGGTCGAAATGACTACAAAAAAGATTCTCTACGTGGTTCTGATTATGGTGGTCGCCGCAGTATCGGCCTTGTCGGGAGTTGTGGCGGGTGGATTCGTGGTTTACAGAGCCGTGCAGCAGGGACAAGCAGGCAAACTGCCAGCGCCGATTCAAGCAGCCGTCCCCGCAAGCAACACCAATCCCACACAGACCCTTGTGATCAACACGACGAATATCGAAACCACCATCACGCAGGCCGTGCAAAAAGTCGGCCCGACGGTGGTGACCGTGATCGGCACGATTCCGGGGCAGCAAACATTCTTTGGGACAAGCCCCGATCAAACCGTCAGCGGAAGCGGCGTCTTCATCTCCAGCCAGGGTTACGTGCTGACGAATAATCACGTCATCGAAGGCACACAGAATGTGAACGTTGTTCTTTCTGACGGGACTCGGGAAAAGGCAACCGTTGTCGGGGCCGATCCATACAATGACATCGCGGTGCTGAAAGTCAGCGGGAAAGTTCCAGCGGTTGCGACGCTTGGCAACTCGGATGTTCTCAAGCCGGGCGAGACCGTGATCGCGATTGGTTCGCCGCTGGGAGACTTCAAAAACACGGTGACCGTCGGCGTGGTCAGCGCGACGGGTCGTTCGATAGACACCGGTAACGGCTACCAGATCGAGGGCTTGATCCAAACGGACGCGGCCATCAACCAGGGCAACTCCGGCGGTCCGCTCGTGGATTTGGCTGGCGAAGTCATCGGCATCAACACGCTGATCGTCCGCAATACCGGAACCGGAACGGTCGCGGAGGGACTCGGATTCTCCATCCCAATCAACACCGCGCAGGCCGTCGCCACGCAGATCATTCAAAAAGGATATTTCGCACATCCGTATCTCGGAATCGGTTATCAACCCATTGCGCCGGATATCGCCGCAGCTTATAACCTTCCCGTTCAATGGGGTGTCTATGTGACAAGCGTCGCAGCCAACAGCCCGGCCAGCAAGGCTGGTTTACAGCGCGGCGACATCATCACCAAGATTGACGATGTGACTCTGGATGCGAACCATTCCTACCTCAACACGTTATACACCTACAAACCTGGCGACACGGTCACGCTTTCAGTCGAGCGTAATGGTCAGACACTGCAAATGAAAGTCACACTTGGCGAAGCGACACACGGGTAACATTCCCCACAATTAATTACGGTAGGGGCACAGCGGCGTTGTGTCCCTACTGCGTTTACTTATCCTTTAGACTCTTCAAAATCGTTTCGATATTGAACTTCAATTCAGGAATATCCTTTTTCACCACCGACCAAACCGCGTCTTCGTCAATGCCGAAGTAATGGTGAACAAGGATGTTTCTCATGCCGATGATGTCCGCCCGCGGAATGTTGGCGTAGCGCGCTTGAAAATCATCGGGCAATGAACGACAGGCTTCGCCAATGACGGTTATGTGGTGAACGATCCAGTTTTAAATCAACTCGTCATGATCAAAAGCGCGCCTGCCCTTCGCCGCGTATTTCTCAATGCGCTCAATGGCTTCGAGAATATCCAACAGGCGTTCGCGTTCGCTCCTCATAATGGACGCGCTTCCTTCAACACTTGTGGGCGTATGCGCGGGCGCAAGCCCGCTTCCGTAACCACATCCACCGGTAAGCCAAGCAAGGTTTGAAGTTCGCGCAACAAGCGCGCAAGATCGAGCAGACTTCGCCCCTCTTCGAGCTTGACGAGGAAATCCACATCGCTTTCCGGTCGCGCTTCACCGCGCGCTACCGACCCAAAGATGCGCACATCATAAGCGCCGTTCTTGCGCGCAATCGTCAGGATTTGCTCTCGTTGAGATTTGAGAAGCTTTTCGATTTCCATACTTAAATTATAACTGATGTTGCGTAGAGAGTGCGCCGCACCTTCATAAACAGGGATGAGTCCAAAGAAAGGATTCTTTTGTTTTTGCGGACTGATCCACCCGTCTGGTGCGACGCACTGGATTATTCCAAGACCGCCACGCTTTCATTCACTGCCGCCAGCAACAACTTTGAATTGGCGATTGCCGTTGCCGTGGCTGTATTCGGCATTTCATCCGGTCAAGCCTTTGCCGCGGTGATTGGACCATTGGTCGAAGTGCCGGTGATGATTGGGTTGGTGAACGTGGCTTTCTGGTTACAAAAGCGAATCTATAAATAGAATTGGAAGCGAAAATTAGCTAT